>NZ_NHSG01000164.1:0-31567 GCF_020024005.1 Streptomyces purpurogeneiscleroticus | reverse complement strand
CCCGCCGTGCGGCGGCCGCCGGCCCAGCCGCCGCGGACGGCGCCGCCCGGCAGCGGGTGGGCGACGCTGCCCGCGGTGTCCGGGGCCGGTTCGGTGCGGGACAGGTGGGCGCGGTTCATCTGGTACGCCAGGGCCTTCTCCATCAGGCGCGGCGTGAGCTTCGTCTGGAGGGCCAGGACCGCGGCGGCGGGGCCGACGTACGTCTCGCGGCGCGGCGAGCGGACCAGCCGGAGGGCCTTCCGGGCCGCCCGTTCGGGGGTGTAGACGGGGGCCATCGGGAGGACCTTGCGGCCCGAGTAGTTGGCGGCGCTCTCGAAGAACGGGGTGTCCATGGTGGCGGGCAGCATGGTGCAGACGTGCACGTCCCGGTGGCCCTCCAGCCACAGCTCCTGGCGCAGGCTGGTGCCCAGCGACCGGACGGCGGCCTTGGCCAGCGCGTACGGGGCGTTGTACGGGACCGGCGAGACGCCGACGATCGAGGAGACATTGATCAGGGTGCCGCTGCCCTGGCGGCGCATCACGGTGAGCGCGGCGCGGGCTCCGTACACATAGCCCATGACGTCGGTGTCGATCACCTTGCGGCAGACGTCCGCCGGGATCTCGTCGAGCGCGCCGAAGGCGGCGACGGCGGCATTGTTGATCCAGACGTCGATCCGGCCGAAGGCCGCGACGGCCTCCTGGGCGAGCCGGTCGACGGCGGCGGCGTCGGTCACCTCGGTGGGGACGGAGAGCGCGCGCCCGGCGCCGCGCCGGCGGCAGCGGCGGGCGACCTCGTTCAGCTCCTCGGCGCGCCGCGCGGCCAGTACGACGTGCCAGCCGCGGGCCGCGAACGCCTCGGCGCACGCCCGTCCGACGCCGCTCGACGCGCCGGTGATCACCACGACACCACCCTCATGCTGGCGCTTCATAGCCGTCTCCTCCATACGTACGGCCTCGGACCGGGCCGTGGTGACTGTCGGGCCCACAAGTACCCTGGCAGGCATAATGCACACATATCGGATCATCCACTGACCACCCTCCGTCACCCCGCAGGGAGTCCGACATGGCCGTACGGCACCAGCTCATCGCCCGCAAACCGGCCGCCGTATGGGCGGTACTGGAGGACTGCACCCAGTACGGCGACTGGGTGGTCGGCCCCTCGGCCTCCGATCCGGAGGACGGCGACTGGCCGGACGTCGGCTCGTCCATCTGCTACAAACTCCGGCTGGGGGTGCTGGAGCTGGCCGGCCGTACGGTCGTGCGGCGTCACGAACCGCCCCGGTGTCTGGAGCTGGAGGCGTACTGCGACCCGCTCGGATCGGCCCGGATCGCGCTGGACATCCGCCCCTGGGGCGAGGAGACGCTGGTCATCGTCGACGAGCACCCGCTGCGCGGCTTTGGCGGCCTGGTGCACAACTTCGCCCTGGACGCGCTGCTGCAGCTGCGCCACCGCAATATGCTCAAGCGCCTGGCGAAGGTGGTGGAGAGCCTGCCGCCCGAGGCGGATTTCGGCAGCGCGGGGCAGGGCCCGGGTTCCGAGTTCCCGGCGGGACGGTGACATGCCCGACGCGGTGGTGATCGGCGCGGGACCCAATGGCCTGGTGGCCGCCAATCTCCTCGCCGACGCGGGCTGGAGCGTCACGGTACTGGAGGCGCAGCCCGGGCCCGGCGGCGCCGTCCGCAGCGACCGGGGCGTCCACCCGGACTACATCAGCGACGTCTTCAGCGCGTTCTACCCGCTCGCGGCCGCCTCGCCGGTGGTGCGCGGGCTGGAGCTGTACCGGTACGGGCTGCGCTGGAGCCACGCGCCGCACGTTCTCGCGCACCCGCTGACCGACGGCAGATGCGCGGTGCTGGCCCGCGACCGGGCGGCGACCGCGGCCGGACTCACGGACTTCGGGGCGGGCGACGGCGAAGCGTGGGAACACCTGTGCAGCATCTGGGACCGGCTCGGCGAGGACATCATGCGGGCGCTGTTCACGCCGTTCCCGCCGGTGCGCGCCACCGCCCGGCTGGCGGCCCGGCTGCACGGCGCCGGCGGGCTGCGGCTGGCCCGCAGCCTGGTGCTGCCGGTACGCCGGCTGGGTGAGGAGGAGTTCGCGGGCGACGGCGGCCGGCTGCTGCTGGCGGGCAACGCGCTCCACGCGGACCTGGCGCCGGAGGCCGCGGGCAGCGGCGGATACGGCTGGCTGCTGGCCATGCTCGGGCAGGCGGTCGGCTTCCCGGTGCCGGTCGGCGGGTCGGGCGCGCTGACCGAAGCGCTGGTCACCCGGCTGGCGGAGCGCGGCGTCGCCGTGCGCTGCGGGGAACGGGTGACCGAGGTCGTGGTGCGGCACGGCCGCGCCGTGGGGGTGCGCACGGCGGACGGGGAAACGGTCCCGGCCGGCCGGGCGGTACTGGCGGACGTGCCGGCGCCGGACCTGTACCGGGAGCTGGTCGGCGCCGGGCAGCTGCCGGCGCGGATCTTCGACGATCTGCGCCGGTTCCAGTGGGACTTCGCGACGTTCAAGGTCGACTGGGCGCTGGACGGCCCGGTGCCGTGGAGCGCGCCGGAGGCCGCCCGGGCGGGAACCGTCCATCTCGCCGACGGCGTCGATGAGCTGACCCGGTTCGCCGCGCAGATCGCGATGGGACTGGTGCCCGACCGGCCGTTCGCGCTGTTCGGCCAGATGACGACGGCGGACGCCACCCGGTCGCCGGCCGGCACGGAGTCGGCGTGGGCGTACACCCATGTGCCGCAGACCGTGAAGGGGGACGCGGGGCCCGACGACCTGACGGGGCGCTGGGGGCCGAGCGAGCAGGAGGCGATGGCCGACCGTATCGAGGAGCAGGTGGAGCGGTTCGCGCCCGGCTTCCGCGGCCGCGTCCGGGCCCGGCGCATCCTCGCGCCGCCCACCCTGCAGGCCATGAACGGCAATCTGCACGGCGGCGCGCTCAACGGCGGTACCGCCAACATGCACCAACAGCTCGTCTTCCGGCCGCTGCCCGGCACGGGCCGCCCGGAGACCCCGGTCCCCGGCCTCTACCTCGCCTCGGCATCCGCCCACCCCGGCGGCGGGGTGCACGGCGCGCCCGGCGCGAACGCGGCACGCGCCGCCCTCCGCGCGGGCGGCCCGGCCCGTTTCCTCGCCACCGCACAGGGGACGCTCGCCAAGCGGGGACGCGGTGGCGAGAAGGGCCGTACGTAAGCCGTTCCGGGATCCGGCCACCGTTTGCACCACCGAACTTCCTTTGCTGCAGGGGTCTTGTCGTGACGCGCGGCGCGGGCCTAGTGTCGCCAGCCGGTAAGCGCTTTCTATCCGAGGGAGCTGTCCCGGCATGCCCGTTGCGCAACCGCCCGCCCAGCCGCCACCCGGCGACACCACGCCCGTCTCCCCCGTCCGCGCAGCCGTCGTCGGCACCGGCGGCATCGTCACCGGCAGCCACCTGCCGGCCCTGCGCGAACTGCACGGCCGCGTGCGGCTGGTGGCCGCCGTCGACACCGATCCCGCACGGCTCACCGCCTTCCGCGACCTGGCGGGCGAGGACGTGCGCGGCTACGACGGCCTCGCCGGGATGCTCGCCGCCGAGCGCCCGGACCTGGTACTCCTCGGCACCCCGCCGGCCCTGCACGCCGAGCAGGCGCAGGCCGCGCTGCGGGCCGGTGCCTGGGTGCTCTGCGAGAAGCCGCTGTGCCTCTCCCTCGCCGAGTACGACGCGATCGCGGCGGCGGAGGGCACCGAAGAGGGCGGCACCGGCGGCCCGTACGCCTCCGTCGTCTTCCAGCACCGGTACGGATCGGGCGCGGTGCACGCCCGCGAGCTGCTGCGCTCCGGGGAGCTGGGGCGCCCGCTGGTCGCGCAATGCCAGACCACCTGGTACCGGGACCGCGCGTACTACTCCGTCCCCTGGCGCGGCCGCTGGGCCACCGAGGGCGGCGGGCCGACCATGGGCCACGGCATCCACCAGATGGACCTGCTGCTGCATCTGCTCGGCGACTGGACCGAGGTACGGGCGATGGCGGGCCGGCTGGTGCACGACGTGGAGAGCGAGGACGTCTCCACCGCGCTCGTCCGGTTCGCCGACGGCACCATGGCCACCGTCATGAACAGCGTGCTCAGCCCCGACGAGGTGAGCCGCATCCGCATCGACTGCGCGGACGCCACCGTCGAACTGACGCATCTGTACGGGCACTCCAACGACGACTGGGCGTACACCCCTGCCGTGCACGCCCGCGACGACGAGCGGCGCACCACCCACTGGCGCACCCCGGCCGCCGACATCCCCAGCTCGCACGCCGCGCAGCTCGACGGCTTCCTGGCCGCCATGGAGAAGGGCGTCCGCCCGCCCGGCAGCGGCGCGGAAGCGCGCCGCACGCTCGAATTCCTCGCCGCGCTCTACAAGTCGGCGTTCACCGGGCGGCCGGTCGGCGCGGGCGAGATCGGTCCGGACGACCCGTACTACCACGCCATGCACGGCAACCACCCCGACTGGGCACCGAAGGAGCAGTGACCGCTGCGATGAGCGCACCGACGCCGATCACCGTCACCCACACCCACGGCGAGCGCATCCGGGTCGCCGCCGGCGGCACCGAGCTGCTGTCGTACGTCTACGCCCCCGACCCGGTGGCCTTCGAGTCCCGCAAGCCGTACGTGCACCCGCTGCGCACCCTCGCGGGACACACGGTCAGCGGCTACCGGCCCAACGACCACCGCTGGCACAAGGGCCTGCAGATGACCGCGAGCCACCTGTCGGGCCAGAACTTCTGGGGCGGCAACTCCTATGTGCACGGCGAGGGGTACCTGCCGCTCCACGAGCGCGTCGGTTCGATGCGCCACGACGGCTTCGACTCCTTCGAGGTGGCCGAGGACCGGCTGGACTTCACCGAATTGCTGACCTGGGTCGAGAACGGCGGCCAGGAGTGGGCGCGCGAGCGCCGCACGGTCGCGGTGCACTCGATGGACGCGGAGGCCGGCGCGTACGCGCTGGACTGGTCGATCCAGCTGACCAACGTCCGGGACGAGGCGCTGCGCTTTGGGTCGCCGACGACCGCGGGGCGGGAGATGGCGGGCTACACCGGGCTCCAGTGGCGCGGCCCCCGGGCCTTCACCGGTGCGCAGGTGCTGACCCCGGCCGGCCCGAGCACCGACGAGGAGACGATGGGCAAGCCCGTCACCGAGCATCCGTGGATCGCGGTCGTCGGCGAGCACGACGACGTGGACGGGCACGCCACCCTCGCCTTCGCGCACGCACCGGAGAACGCCGCCGCCGTCCACGCCTCGCACTGGTTCGTACGCTCCGAGCCGATCCCGTCCGTCGCGTTCTCCTGGGCGTTCTTCGAGGAGTTCGCGCTGGAACCGGGCGAGTCCTTCGCGTACCGCTACCGGGTGCTGGTCGCCGACGGTGCGTGGGATCCGCACCGCATCGAGGCCCATCTGAAGTCGCTGGCCTGGTGACGGACGGACCGAGGGACTGAAGAAGGGAGCCGGTCATGGTCATGGACGCGCCGCTGCCGGGCGGCATCGGACTGTCGCATCTCAGCGCCTATGAGTGGGAGGCCGCCGACGGTGTGTGCGGGGGCAGCCCCCATCTGCACCTCGCCTGCACGGAGGCGTATGTCGTCACCGGGGGCCGGGGCGCCGTACAGACGCTGAGCGTCGCGGACGGCTACCGCGAGACGCCGCTGGAGCCGGGCGTGATCGCCTGGTTCACGCCGGGGACCGTGCACCGCATGGTCAACGGCGCCGGGCTGCGGGTGACGGTGCTGATGCAGAACGGCGGGCTGCCGGAGGCCGGGGACGCGGTCTTCACCTTCCCGCCCGAGGTGCTGGCCGATCCGGCGGCGTACGCCGCTGCCGCCGCGCTGCCCGCGAAGGAGGGGCCCGAGGCGGAGGCCGGTGCGCGCAAGCGCCGGGACCTCGCCGTCGAGGGGTACCAAGCGCTGCGTACCGCACTGGCGGCCGGTGACGACGGGCCTCTGCGCGCCTTCCACGAGGCGGCCGCCCGGCTCGTCGCGTCCAAGGCCGACGCCTGGCGGGAGCGCTGGCGCCAAGGCGCGCTGGCCGCCGCCGAGCGGACGGGGCGGCAGCTCACCGCGCTCGCCGGGGGCGACGCGGCGCATCTGGCCGAGGGCGGGGTGCGGTCGGCGCGGCCGACCCGGCACGGCGGGTACGGCATGTGCGGCCGCCGCGAAGAATACGAACTGCCCGGTACGACGCTTCCGTACTACGGGGAGTGAGCCGTGCGACGTCTCAGAACCCTCGCGGCCGTGGCGCTCGCCCTCTGCCTGGCCCTCGCGGGCTGCGGCGGCGGTGCGGCCTCCACCGCCGCCGGCGGCAAGGTCACGCTCCGCTTCACCTGGTGGGGCAACGCGGACCGGGCAGCCCGCACCGAGCAGGCCGTCGCCGCCTTCGAGCGGGCGAACCCCGGCATCGACATCCAGACCTCGTACTCCACGTACGAGTCGTACAAGCAGAAGCTGGCCACCCAGGCGGCGGGCGGCGACGTCCCCGACCTCATCCAGCTGGACTACCGGCAGATCAGCCAGTACGCGGGCTCGGATGTGCTGCTCGACCTGGGGACTCAGCGCAAGACGCTGCCCACCGAGGACATGGACTCCGGGCTGCTGAAGACCGGGCAGGTGGACGGCGTGCAGTACGCGCTGCCGATGGGCGTCGGCACGCAGGCCCTCGCGTACGACAAGGAGGCGTGGCGGAAGGCCGGGCTGCGGACCCCGAAGGCGGGCTGGACCTGGGAGGACTGGGCGGACGCGCTGCGCAGGCTGAAGGCCGCCGGGTACGAGCGGCCGATGACGGACCCGGGCTCGATGGAGGACTGGTTCGAGGTCTGGCTGCGGGGGCAGGGCAAGCGGCTGTACGGCGCTGACGGGCAGGCCGCCTTCAGCGCGGCCGACCTGGCCCGCTTCTGGACCTTCACCTCCGGACTGCGCAAGGAGGGGCTGGTCAGCCGGGCCAAGGACACCACGCAGATGGCGGGCTCGGTCGAGGACTCGCCGATGGGCCGCAAGCGGGCGGTCGCGGAGTTCAACTGGGACGCGCCGTCAGCCGGTTACGAGGCCATGTACGGGGACCGGCTGGCGCTCGCGCCGATGCCGGCGGACCCGGACGGCACCCCGGGCCAGTACTTCAAGCCGTCGATGCTCCTCGGGATCGCCGCCGGCACCGCGCACCCGCGCGAGGCGGCCCGCTTCCTCGACTTCCTGCTCAACTCCGACAAGGCCGCCGACATCCTCGGCGTGGACCGCGGCACCCCGGTCAACAGCCGGCAGCGGGACCGGGTCCTGCCGAAGGTCACCGGCTTCCAGCAGCAGGTCGCAGGGCTCCAGGAGTCACTGGAAGGCAAGCTGAAGGATCCGCCGGCCGCGCCGCCGCGCGGCGACAACGGCCTGCAGTCGACGTTCCAGCGCGACTACGACCAGGTGGCCTTCGAGCAGGCGTCCCCGCGCGAGGTCGCCGAGGACTTCCTCACCGAGGCACGGACGGAGCTGAGACCGTGAGCACCCGAACGATGGACGAAGCGGCCGCGCTTCCCCGGCAGCGTCCGGCCCCCTCGGGGCCCGCAAAGAAACGGCGGCCGAAGCGCGAACGGGAGGGCGCCGCCTGGGTGTTCCTCTCCCCCTGGGTGATGGGCGCCGCGGTCCTCACCCTCCTCCCGATGGCGGTCTCCCTCTACCTCTCCTTCACCGACTACGACCTCTTCGACCCGCCGTCCTGGGTCGGCCTGCGCAACTACACGCAGATGTTCACCGAGGACCCGCGGCTGCTCCGCTCGGTGGGGAACACCCTGCTGTACGTCCTGGTGGCCGTGCCCCTGCAGCTCGCGCTGGCGCTGGCCGTGGCGGTCGCGCTGAAGTCGATGAAGCGCGGCAAGGGCTTCTACCGCTCCGCCTTCTACGCCCCGTCGCTGCTCGGCGCCTCCATGAGCATCGCGCTCGTCTGGCGGGCGCTGTTCAACGACGGCGGCACCGTCGACAACGTACTGGGCTCCCTGGGCCTGCACACCGGCGGCTGGGTCAACCGGCCCGGCTGGGCGCTGCTGTCCGTGGCGCTGCTGACGGTGTGGCAGTTCGGCGCGCCGATGGTCATCTTCCTGGCCGGGCTCCAGCAGATACCGAAGGAGCTGTACGAAGCGGCGTCGGTGGACGGTGCCGGGCGGTGGCGGCAGTTCGTCTCGATCACCCTGCCGATGCTGTCCCCGGTCCTCTTCTTCAACCTCGTCCTGCAGACCATCCAGGCGTTCCAGGTCTTCACCCCGGCGTTCGCGGTGAGCGGCGGCCGGGGCGGCCCGGCGGACTCCACCCTCTTCTACACGCTCTACCTCTACGACCGCGGCTTCACCGCCTCGCACATGGGCTATGCCTCCGCGATGGCGTGGGTGCTGCTCATCGCCATCGGCATCGTCACCGCGGTGCTCTTCCGCACCTCCCGCTCCTGGGTCTTCTACGCGAACGAGGAGGGCCGCTGATGAGCACCCTGAAAAGTGCGCCGATGACCGTCAACTGGCCGCGTACCGCCCTGCACGCCGGCTGTCTTCTCGTCCTGCTGGTCATGCTGTATCCGCTGGGCTGGCTGGTGGCGACGTCCTTCAAGCCGGCCGACGAGGTCCTCGCCAGCCTCGCGCTGCTGCCGTCCCGGCTCGCCACGGAGAACTACACGACGGCCGCGGCCGGTATCGAGGGCGTCAGCCTGCTGAAGCTCTTCGGGAATTCGCTGACCATCTCGATCGGCGCCGTGCTCGGCAATGTACTGAGCTGCTCGCTCGCCGCGTACGCCTTCGCACGGCTGCGGTTCCGGATGCGCGGGCCGCTGTTCGCCTTCATGATCGCCACGATCATGCTGCCGCACCACGCGGTGCTGATCCCGCAGTACATCGTCTTCAACCAGCTCGGCATGGTGAACACCTTCTGGCCGATGGTGCTGCCGAAGTTCCTGGCCACCGACGCGTTCTTCGTCTTCCTCATCGTGCAGTTCATGCGCGGGCTGCCGCGCGAGCTGGAGGAGGCGGCAAAGATCGACGGCTGCGGGCCGTTCCGTACCTTCGCGCGGGTCGTGCTGCCGCTCACCCGGCCCGCGCTGATCACCACCGCGATCTTCACCTTCATCTGGACCTGGAACGACTTCTTCACCCAGCTGATCTACCTCTTCGAGCCGGACAAGTACACGCTCACGCTCGCCCTGCGCACCTTCGTGGACACCTCCAGCCAGTCCGCGTACGGCCCGATGTTCGCGATGTCGGTCTTCGCGCTGCTCCCGATCGTGCTGTTCTTCCTCGCCTTCCAGCGCTTCCTGGTGGAGGGCATGGCGAACTCGGGGGTCAAGGGATGAGTGCCCCGACGGACACGGCGTCCGGGCGGCGGGAGCCGGGCGAGCTGTTCGGGCCGCGCTTCGAGCTGTTCGCCGATGTGCTCGCGCTCGGGCTGGTCACGGCG
Organism: Streptomyces purpurogeneiscleroticus; assembly: GCF_020024005.1. Taxonomy (NCBI): domain Bacteria; kingdom Bacillati; phylum Actinomycetota; class Actinomycetes; order Kitasatosporales; family Streptomycetaceae; genus Streptomyces; species Streptomyces purpurogeneiscleroticus. Next base: position 22,161 of record NZ_NHSG01000164.1, on the reverse strand, counting down.
GTGGCCTGTCTGCCGCTGGTGACCGTACCGGCCGCACTGGCCACGGCCTGCACGCTGCTGCGGCGGCGCCAGCGGTACGCCGAACCGTGCACGGCCGGCCATTACGTCCGGGCCCTGTGTGCCCGGCGGTGGCGCGCCGACCTGGCCGCCGGCGGCCTGCTGCTCGCGTTCGGCGTGCTGTTCGCGGCGGACACGGCACTGGCCGCGGCGGGGCTGCCGGGGGCCGTACCGTTCGCGCTGTTCCTGGCGGCCGTCGGCACGGTACTGGCGGTGATCGCGCTCCGCGCCTGCGCGCAGGAGCAGGCGGCCGGGCACTGGCGCGCGGCGCTGCGCGCGGCCGCCCTGTGCTCCGCGCGCGATCTGCCCGGCTCCCTCCTGGTCCTGCTCGCGCTGGCCACGGCGGCGGTCTGTGCCTGGGTGCTGCCGCCGCTCCTCTTCCTGGTCCCGGGGCCGTTGGCCGTGGCGCTGACGGCAGTGGAGCGCCGGACGGACGGCTGAGGCGGGGGTTCCGGACGCCAGACACTTATCTCGGCAAAAGGTTGCCCTGGGCAAACCTTGTACATCACCTCGGCACTTCCTTAACTTCAGGTGAACCCCGTATAAACACCAGGAAGTCGAACATGCGCCGAGATATACCGCCCCTCGCCGAGGTGCGTCGCCTCACCCAGAAGAAGCGGGACGCATGGTGGACCGTGCTGCTGGTCGACCCGGTCGCCACTCCTCTGGTGCGGCAGACCGCGATGCGCACGCGGATCACCCCGAACCAGATCACCTGGGGCGCGCTCCTCCTCGGCCTCGTCTCCGCGGCCTGTTTCACGCAGGGCGACTGGCGCTGGCTCGTCGCCGGTGCCGTGGTGTACCACCTGAGCTTCGTCCTGGACTGCATGGACGGCAAGGTCGCCCGGCTCACCGGCCAGGGCTCCGTCTTCGGTGCCTGGCTCGACTACATCTTCGACCGCATCCGCGTGATGGCCTGCGCCGTCGCGCTGATGGGCGGTCAGTACCACCGCACGGGCGACACCTTCTACATCTGGCTCGCGGCGGGCGTGGTCGCGCTCGACGGCCTGCGGTACATCAACTCGCTGGAGATCTTCAAGACCCGGCACACGATGCGCAAGCAGATCAAGGCGCGCATCCGGGCGGCACGGCGGGCCGAGGACACGGCGGAGGTCGCGTTCATGGAGGACCTGCTGCGCGACAACCCCGAGGCGGACATCGAGCAGGACCTCCAGCAGGACCGTGCGGAGGTTATGGAGAGCACGGAGCGCACGGAGAACACGCCGGTGCTGGTGGCCGTGCCCTCGCCGAAGCGGCGCAAGAAGGACGTCATCGACCTACAGCGGGAATTCCGGAGCCGCTTCCCCGGCTATCTGCGGGCCCGCTCCTACCTGCTGCGGCATCGCGTCCGTACGCACCTCGTCAGCGGCATCGAATTCCAGATGGGCGTCTTCATCATCGGGCCGCTCTTCGACGCGGTCATCCCCGTCACGGTCGTCTCCGCCGTCCTCCTGCTCCTCTTCGAACTCGCCATCGTCTACAAACTCCTCCTCTCCACCCGGGACTTCGCCCGCACCCTCGACTCCTTCGAGAACACGAAGACACCGGCGGCGGCCTGAGCGCCGGTCACCGCTGCCCTTCCGGGCGCAGCCGCAGGCCCGCCATGCCGCCGTCGACGGCGAGTGCGGTGCCAGTGACCGAGGCGGCGGCGGGCGAGGCCAAGTACGCGACGGCGGCGGCGACTTCCTCGGCGGTGACCAGGCGGCCCATCGGCTGCCGGGCACGGAGCGCGGCGCGCTCGGCCTCGGGGTCGTCGGCCGCGTCCAGCAGCCGCCCGACCCAGGGGGTGTCGGCGGTGCCGGGGTTGACGCAGTTGACCCGGACACCCTCGCGGACGTGGTCTGCGGCCATGGCGAGGGTGAGCGAGAGGACGGCGCCCTTCGAGGCCGAGTACAGCGCGCGCTGCGGCAGTCCGGCGGTGGCGGCGATGGAGCAGGTGTTGACGATCGCGGCATGCGCGGAGGCGCGGAGGTACGGAAGCGCCGCGCGGCTGGTGCGGACGATGCCGAGCACGTTGACGTCCAGGACGCGGTGCCACTCGGCGTCGGTGTTGTCCTCGACCGTGCCGGCCGCGCCGATGCCCGCGTTGTTGACCAGGATGTCCAGGCCGCCCAGGTCACGGGCCGCGGCGTCGACCGCCTCCCGTACGGAGTCGTCGTCGCCGACGTCGGCCCGGTAACCGGTCAGCGGCTCCTCGACCTTGTCGGGCACGAGGTCCAGTACGGCCACCCGGGCACCGCGCGCGGCGAGCAGCTGGGCGGTGGCCAGGCCGATGCCCGAGGCGCCGCCGGTGACCAAGGCATTGAGGCCGTTCATGTCGTTCATGCCCGTTCCTCCTGGAGTGCGTCGTCGTCCTTCGTCGATCCGTTGCGTGACACGCGACATACATCGGATGTATGGGCCCGGCGGGGTGAACATATGGTCACGCCGAGCCGCGGCACAAGAGGTCATCCGTTGGCAGCGGATGGCCGGCCGAGCCGGTGACGGTGCGTGGGATTCGGGGTACGCATCACGGCGAGCCGAGCGGCCGAGCGGCCGCGTCGCCGTGGCGCCGTGGCGACGAGAGGGGTGAGCCGTGCCGGGTACGGAGGGGACGACGCCGGCCGAGGTGGCCGAGCGGTACGGGCTGCGGCCACTGGCCACCGAGGGCGGGCTGTTCCGCCGGACGTGGGCGGGGCCGCCGGACGCCACGGGCCGTCCGGCCGGCACGGCGATCCTGGTGCTGCTCACCACGGACCCCGGTGGCTTCTCCGCCCTGCACCGGCTGCCCTTGGACGAGATCTGGCACTTCTACCGGGGCGACCCGGCCGAGCTGCTGCTTCTCGGGCCGGACGGCGCCGGCCGGGCCATACGCCTCGGCGGGAGTGACGGCGAGGTGCAGACCGTGGTGCCCGCGGGTACGTGGATGGGCGCCCGGGTGATCCCGGGCGGCAGCTGGTCGCTGTGCGGTACGACGATGGCGCCCGGCTTTCTGCCCTCCGACTACGAAGGCGGCGATGTGGACGTCCTGACCAGGCAGTACCCCGAGTACGCGGAGCGGATCGGGGAGTTGTGCCGGCCCGGCGCGCCGCTGCGGATGCCGGACGGGGCCGGCGATGAGTGAGGGGCAGCAGGCGGGCAGCCTGGCCGGACGGGTGGCACTGGTCACCGGCGCCAGCGGAGTCCTCGGCGGCGGGATCGCCCGGCGGCTCGCGCGGGCCGGGGCCGCCGTGGTGGCCCACTGGTACCGGGGCGAGGAGCGGGCCGCCGCCCTCGTCAAGGAGATCACCGGGGCGGGCGGCAGCGCGCTGGCCGTACGGGCGGATGTGACGCGGGAGGAGGAGTGCGGTCAGCTGGTCGACGCGGCGGCCTCCTGGCGCGGCCGGCTGGACGTCCTCGTCAACAACGCCGGGATCCAGCCGGTCCAGCCGCTCGCCGGGATGACGGCGGCCGACTGGCGGCGGCTCTCCGAAGCCAATGTGACCAGCGCGTTCTGCTGCACCCAGGCGGCCGTCGGGGCGATGCGGCGCGGGGGTGGCGGCTCGGTCGTGCACATTGCCTCGATCGAGGGTTCGCAGCCCGCGCCGGGGCATGCGCATTACAGCGCCGCCAAGGCCGCGCTGATCATGTTCGCCCGGTCGGCGGCCCTGGAGTACGGCCCGTTCGGCATCCGCGTCAACACCGTCTCCCCCGGCCTGATCGACCGGCCGGGTCTGGATACGGACTGGCCGGAGGGCGTCGACCGGTGGACCCGCGCCGCGCCGCTCACCCGGCTCGGCCGCCCCGAGGACGTCGGCGACGCCTGCGTCTTCCTCGCCTCGGACGCGGCCTCCTGGATCACCGGTACCGATCTGGTCGTGGACGGCGGCGTCAGCGCCCGTCCGACGTGGTGACACCGTCCTGGCCGTTGCCCTGACCGTGCTCCGGCCCGCTCCCCGGCTCATGTCCCGGCCCGCTCTCCGGCTCGTTCTCCGGTTCGTCGAGGTCGCAGCCGTGATCACAGATCAGGTCGACGATCGTGCGCAGCAGTTCGGAGTCGTCGTCCGCGCGCCAGACCAGGTGGAAGCGGTGTTCGGGGCCCGGCTCACCGAGCGGCAGGACGGCGACGCCCGGGCAGGTGATGTTGGCGGGGTCGGAGACGTCGGCGGGGTGGGCGTGCACCAGCCCGGACGCCGTGCCGGCCGCCACCAGCGCGAGCAGTTGCTCCTGCTCACGCAGCCGGTGGTGCTGCCAGAGCGGGGCCACGCCGTGGTCGGCGAAGAACCGTACGGTCGCGTCGTGCACCCCCGGCGCGGTGTCCCGCTCGTTGATCAGGAACGGCATGCCCTCGAACGCGCCGAGCGGCACCGGTACCTGCTTGGTCAGCGGTCCGGGCGCGGGCACCGCCACATGGTCGTCGCGGTACCTCCCGACGATCAGGGACGACGTCCCGTGCGGCGGCAGCGGATCGCGGACCAGCGCCAGGCCGAGTTCGCCCTGTACGAGGGCGTCCAGTGCCTGCAGGCTCCACATGGGGACGGACACCACGGCCACGTCGGCCCGTGCGCGCGCCACCTTGCCGATCAGTACGTCGACGAGGCGGGCCGCGCCCGGGGCGCAGCCGATGCGCAGCTCCCCCAGCCGGGCGGCGCGCAGGGTGCGTGCGATGTCCGTGATCTCGGTGGCCGAGGCGAGGGTGCGGCGCGCGGCGGCCAGCAGTTCGCCGCCCGCGGGGGCGAGCTCCACGTGGCTGCTCGTCCGGTCGAAGAGAAGGAGGCCCAGCTCGCGTTCCAGGTCGCTGATGCGCCGTCGGACGGCGGCGGGCGCGACGTGCAGCCGGGCCGCGGCGCGGCCGTAGTGCAACTCCTCGGCCACCAGGGCGAAGTACTCCAGATCACGTAGTTCCATGTCTCGCTCCCCACCTTGTACATGGCGGACCCCGCTCTCCCGGGGAAGAGCGGGGCCGGTGCTCGGCAGGTCTCAGTGGAAGAGGCCCCGGCCGGCTCGGGAAGCGCCGAATCAGTCGTCGCTGTCGTCGTCCGAGCTGTTGTCCGCGCCGGTCTCCACGAGCATGCTGTGGGTCTCCGCGCCCGTCGTCGACGCGCCGTGGTGCTCGCTGGCGCTGCCACTCTGGTAACCGGAGTCGGTGCTCGCGATCTTGGTGTTCAGGAAGTCGGGGTCGTCGGCCACGGCCGTGCCGCCGGCCGCCAGAACGAGGGCTGCCACGGGAACGACGACGGCGGTCAGGCGCTTCGCAGTGCGGTTCATCTTGGGTTCCTCCATTGGTTGCACAGGGGCGAGGCGGCTTCCTCCACCGCCCGGCAGTCGATCAGTAACCACACGTCTCAGCTGTCACACACCGCGTCACCTGAATGGAAGGGACGGAGTGGCGCGGACGGCTCCGAGGTGCCTCGACCGGCCCCTTCGGTCACGGCTGCCGCATGTTGCGCAGCGAAGCGACCAGGGTGTCCACCTCCCGCGGCGTGTTGTAGAGGGCGAAGGAGGCCCGGACCGCGCTGTCCAGGCCGTAGTGGCGCAGCGCGGGCTGGGCACAGTGGTGGCCGGCCCGGACGGCGATGCCGTCGCGGTCCAGGCACTCCGCGACCGTCGCCGGGTCGTACCCCGCGAGCGTGAAGGTGAGGACGGAGATCCGCTCGGGGGCCGCGCCGATGAGTTCCAGTCCGGGGACGCCGGCCAGAGCCTGCACGGCGTACTCGGTCAGGGCCTTCTCGTAGGCGGTGACGGCGGTGCGGTCCTGGGACGTGAGCCAGTCGATGGCGGAGCGCAGGCCGACGGCGCCGGCGATGTTGCCGGTGCCCGCCTCCAGCAGGTGCGGTACGGGGGCGAAGGTGGTCCGGCCGAAGTCGACCGAGTCGATCATGTTGCCGCCGCCCTGCCACGGCCGCATGCCCGCGAGCACCTCCGGCTTGCCGTACAGCGCGCCGATCCCCGTGGGGCCGAAGAGCTTGTGCCCCGAGAAGACGTAGAAGTCGGCGTCCAGCGCCTGGACGTCCACCGGGAAGTGCGCGACCGCCTGGGCGCCGTCCACCAGCACCTTCGCGCCGTACCGGTGCGCCAGCGCGGTCATCTCCCGTACGGGCGGGACGGTGCCGAGCACGTTGGAGGCGTGGCTGAGCGCCACCAGCTGGGTGCGGAAGGAGAGCAGGTCGGCGAAGGCATTCTGATCGATCTGCCCGTCCGGGCCGAGCGGTACGGGCACCACCCGGGCGTGCCGCTCCTTGGCGATCAGCTGCCACGGCACGATGTTGGAGTGGTGTTCGAGGACCGGTACGAGGATCTCGTCACCGGCACCGAGGTTGGCCCGGCCCCAGGTCTGGGCGACGAGGTTGACCGCCTCGGTCGTGCCGCGGACGAAGACGACGCTGTCCGGGGAGGCGGCGCCGAGGAAGGAGGCGACGGCCGCGCGGCTCTCCTCGTACGCCTCCGTGGCCTCGCGGGCCATGGTGTGGGCGCCGCGGTGGATGTTGGAGTTGGCGGAGCCGTAGAAGGCGGCGAGCGCCTCGATGACCTGGCGCGGCTTCTGCGTGGTGGCGCCGTTGTCGAGCCAGACCAGCGGGTGTCCGTTGACCGTCCGGTGCAGTACCGGGAAGTCGCGCCGCACTGTCTCGGGATCGAAACCGGGGCCCGTCGGCGCCTTGAGAACGTCCAGGGTCTCAGGAGTAGTCATAGTACTTGGACACCTCGACGTTCTGGAGCACGGCGATGGCGTCCTCGACCAGGACCGCGGTGTTGAAGTAAGCGGTCATCAGGTAGGAGGTGATCGCCTTCTTGTCGGTGCCCATGTTCCGCATGGACAGGCCGGGTTCGACCTCGTCGGGCACCTCGGAGGGGCGCAGGCCCACCACGCCCTGCTCGGCCTCGCCCGCCCTGACGAGCAGGATCTCGGTGGTGCCGGCCGCCGCGCGGGAGCCGTTGCTGAACCCGACCTTGTCGGACGGCAGCAGCGGCACGCCGCGCCAGGTCAGCAGCGGGCTGCCGAAGCGGGTGTCCATGACCGGGGGCACACCCCGGCGGGTGCATTCCCGGCCGAACGCCGCGATGGCCTTCGGGTGGGCGATGAAGTAACCGGGCTGCTTCCAGACCTTGGTGAGGAGTTCGTCGAGGTCGTCGGGGGTGGGCGCGCCGGTGCGCGCCTGGACCCGCTGGCCCGGGGTGACATTGTGGAACAGGCCGAATTCGGGATGGTTCAGCATCAGGGCTTCCTGGCGCTCGCGCAGCGCCTGGATGGTCAGGTCGGCCTGGGCCCGCACCTGGTCGTTGGGCTCGTTGTAGAGGTCGGAGACGCGGGTGTGGACGCGCAGCACGGTCTGGGCGACGGTCATGTGGTACTCGCGCGGCGTGTCCTCGTACTCGACGTAGGTGCCGGGCAGTTCGGGCTCGCCCACGTGGCCGCCGGCGAGCTGGATGGGCGCCTCCTTGCCGGCGAGCGGCGCGCCGCCCTCGCTGTACGCGGTGACCGCGGCGCACAGCGCTTCGTCGCGGTCCGACAGTCGGCCGAGGACGGCGCGCTCGATGTACAGCGCGACGCCGGGGGTGAGGGCCTTGACCTGGTACGGCGTGGACTCGCCGCGGGTCCAGGAGTCCAGGTCGAAGAACTGGCCGTCGCCGACCACTTCGAGCACGGTCTCCTCGCCGTAGCGGGTGGTCACGCGCTTCTCCGCGCGGCCGTGCGCCAGTACCCACAGCCGGTCGGTGGACTCGCCCTCCTGGACGAGTAACTGGCCGGCGTCGAAGGTGACTTCGGTGAACGCCTGGGCCAGTTCGCCGAGCAGCGCCGGGTCCGCCTCGCGCAGGTAGGGGATCTCCCGCAGGTCTTCGCTGACCACGCGGCGGGTGCCCTCGTGGTCGGTGTCGATGGTGATCCGGTCGTCGCCGAGCAGGAACGTACGGCGCCGGTTGACGCGGAAGACGCCCGAGTCGACGTCCACCCAGGGCAGCGCGCGGAGCAGGTAGCGCGGGGTGATGCCGCGCATCTGGGGCGCGGTCTTCGTGGTGGTCGCGAGTTGCCGTGCGGCGTCCGGGCTGAGGGTAAGGCGGTGGTCGTTCATGGGGACTCCTGGAAGTCGGTGGGGCCGTGAACGAGAGTGATCGTCACGGCGGGCACTTATCGACCACAAGACGGCATTGGGTTTCACAGTCCTGAAATAATCGGACCGGTTCTTGGGGTAATTGGTCCGGAATACAACCACTTCGCGTGTCAAGAAGGCGTGACCAGCGCTCAGCCCTCCGGCCTCCGTGGTGGCGAGCCGTTCGCACGTCTTCCGGACGCCACCGTCCGATTCCCGGATACGACGCGATTGCATCCGTACGGCCGTTCGGCACCGGCCAGTTGTCAGAAGGCAGTTGACAGCAGACAGTTGCCGGCGGACCGCAGTCGGTTGTCAGCGGATCGCGACGAGCACGAAGTCCGTACTGCACTGCCAGACGGTGCCCGCGTCGTGAAAGCCCGCCGCGCGGAGCAGCGCGAGGTGGCGGCGCAGGGTGAGGCCGTTGTGGCCGCCGGCGGCGGACTGCTGTACGGGGCGGGGCGCGAGCAGCCCGGCCAGTTCGGGGTCCCGGGCCGCGGCCGCCCACCAGGAGTCCCAGTCCTCACGGCCCGGGGCGCCCTGCCGCTCGGCCCGGCGGCGCCCCACGTGCTGGGCGATCCGCGCCGTACGGCTGCCGTCCGGGCGGAGCATGTCGCTGTTGACGAGGACGCCGCCCGGCCGCAGCAGCGCGGCGAGGTCCTCGTACGTGCGCCGCAGGGCGTCCTCGGAGAGGCAGTGCAGCGCGGTGGCGGAGACGGCGGCGTCCAGCGGGCCGGGCAGCTCCAGCGCCGCGGTCCAGCCGTCCGCACCGAGGGTCGCGCGGACGAAGCGGGCGGCGTCCGCGTGGTGGGTCCGGCCCAGTTCGAGCAGCAGCGGGTCGCTGTCCACGGCCACGATCGCGGCGTACGGCAGCCGTCCGGCCAGCCGCGCGGCCAGCGATCCGGGCCCGCAGCCGAGGTCGGCGACGAGCGGCCGGTCCCGCCCGGCCAGTACGTGCTCGACCACGTCGGCGATCACCGTGAACCGCTCCTCGCGGTCGATCGCGTACCGCTGCTGCTGGCGCTCCCAGCGCGCCACCCACCGCCCGGCCGTCGCCGTCTCCAGTCCCACCGGCCCGAAGATACAGATGAAAATGGTTCCCGTGCGCGCAACTCACTGGAGTGCGGTCAGGACCGCGAGCAAGCGGTCGATCTCCTCCGGGGTGTTGTAGACGTGCAGGCTCACCCGCACCGCGTGTTCGCGCTCGCCGGCGCTGCCCTGGCAGAGGCCGTCGGAGCGGACCATGAAGCCGTGGCTGAAGAGGATGAAGCCGAGGTCGCCGGAGCCGATGGCGCGGTGCCGGAAGGTGACGATGCCCTGGCGTCCCTGGACGTCCGAGTCCGCCGCCAGGCTGCGCCGGCAGCCGAGCACGTCGTACGCGGGCAGCCGGCGCAGCCCGTCGGTCAGCCGCGCGGCCAGCGCGCGGATCCACCGGTCGATCCGGTCCGTTCCGGCCGCGTCCAACCAGTCCAGCGCCGCCCGCAGGCTCGCCGCGCCGGTGGTGTCGGGGCTGCCGTCCCAGCCGCCGGGCACGAACCGCGGGCCCCGCGCGTTACGGGACCAGACGGCGCCCGAGCCCGGCAGCGCCAGGGCCTTGTGGCCGGAGAAGACGAGGAAGTCCACATCGAGTCCGGCGAGGGAGACGGGGAGGTGGCCGACGCTCTGGGCGGCGTCGAGGCAGATCGGCACGTCCGGTCCGACGGCCCGGCGGACACGGTGGATGTTCATGTCGCCGCCGTAGACGTGGTGCACATGCGTGGCCGCCACGAAGCGGGTCCGCGGGCTGACCAGCCGGGCCAGGGCCGCCGGGTCGTAGTCGCGGGAGCCCTGCTGGTACGGCATCGGGCGGAGGTGGACGCGGACGCCCTGCCGGGCGAGCAGATCGCGGGCCTCCACCCACGGCGCGATGTTGGCCCGGTGGTCGGCAAAGGGCACGACGATCTCGTCCTGGTCGGCGAGGACGCCGGTGAGCCAGTCTCGGGCGACGGCGCGCAGCCCTTCGGTGGTGCCACTGACCAGATGCACCCCGGATCGGTCCGGCTCCGGGTCGGCAAGGAACTCCTTGATCCGCTCGCGGGTCCCGCCCATGAGCGCGGTGGTGCGGTTGGCCCAGGTGTACGTCCCCCGGCCGGCGTTGGCATTGCTGGTGGTGAGGTAGGTGTGGACGGCGTCCAGTACGGCCTGCGGCTTCTGGGTGGTCGCCGCGCTGTCGAGGTACGCCAGTTCCGGGTGGGCCGTGATGATCGGGAACTGGGCACGGAGGGCGGCCTGCCAGTCGCGCAGCTCACGGAGGACCGCCGCTGCCGGGGCACGGGTGCCGGTCACGGCAGCCTCATTCCCGTACGAGCGGGGCGCCCGCGTCCCGCCAGGCGATGATGCCGCCGGAGAGGCTGCGGACGTCGGGGTGGCCCATGCGGGTCAGCAGCGCGGCGTACCGGGCGGACTGCTCCCCCACCGGGCAGGCCAGCAGCACGGGCCGGCTCTTGCTGAACGGCAGGCCGCCCTGGAGGAGTTCGGCGAACAGCTCGTCGACGATGTTCACCGAGCCGGCGATGTGCAGCGCGGCGTAGGAGAAGGGGCTGCGCAGGTCGACGACGAGGGGCCGGTCCTCGGCGATCCACCGCTCGGCCGCTGCGGCGTCGATGCCGGTGGCGGCCGCCACCTCCGCGTCGGTGAGGGTGGCGACGGAGTTGCGGTGCGCCGACCGGCCCAGGAGGTCGGGCCGCCGTCGGCGTACATAGCTCAGATAGCCCTCGATCCGGTCGCACACGATGAACACCGCGGTGCGGCGCTCCGTCAACTCCGCGTCCAGCGCGCGGAGATGGCGTACCGCTCCGGAGTACGCGGCCCCGCCGGTCGGCCCGGCCGGCATCCCGCACCGCCGGGCCAGCGTCACCATGCCGTCGATGGCGTCGTCGGCGGTCACGGTCGCGAGGGTGTCGTACGTCGCCGGGTCGAACAGGCCAACCCCCTGCACCTCGTCGATGGTGCGGATGCCCGGGATGAAGTCCGCCTTGTGCGCCACGAGTCCGAGGACGTGCACGCCGGGGTCGTGGGCGCGCAGCACCCGGGCGACGCCGGTGGAGGAGCCGGCGGTGCCCACGCACGCGACGAAGTGGTCGGGGGCCCGGCCGCCCAGGTCGGCGACGATCTCCGGTCCGGTGCCCGTCATGTGCGCCTCGGTGTTGCGCGCGTTGTAGTACTGGTCGGTGTAGACGTACGGGCTGTCCGACCCGCTGAGCTCCTGGTGGAAGAGGGTCAGCGGGTCGTCCGTACTGGTGGGGTCCAGGCACTCCGTCCGCCCCGGCAGCTCCTCGACCTCGGCGCCCAGCAACAGCAGCAGGTCCCGCATCTCCGGGACGCGGATGCGGTTCGTCACGGTCTTGAAGGCCACGCCGTGCATTCCGGCGAGCAGGGACAGGGCCTTGGCGGTGTTCCCGCTGGACAGCTCGACGACCGTGTGGCGGCCCTCGGCGGCGGCCTTCAGGCCCGGCCGGACCATGTGCCAGGCCGCCCGGTCCTTGACCGATCCGAAGGGGTTCAGCATCTCCAGCTTGGCGTACAGGTCGATGTGGCGCAGACCGTGCACGGCCGGATCGACGCGGACGAGCGGGGTGTCGCCGATGGCATCGGTGATGCTGTCAAGCCTCATCCGCTTCCTCCCCACCGCCGTGCTGCCGCGTGCCGTGCTGCTGAACGACCGGCCAGTACTCCTCGTCCAGGCACCAGCACCACGGCCCCGCGCCGGACCCGTCCGCTCCGTCCGGCCCGTCCGCTGCGTCCCCGTCCCCGTCCCGCCACACGGCGACCTTGCGGGCGACGGGCTGCCGCTGGGCCTCGCCGGCCCGGAAGTCCATGCAGTAGCCCGCGGTGTTGGCGAAGGCGAGCAGGTCACCCGGGCGCGGCGGAGACGGCAGGAAGACCGTCCGCCGCGTGATCATGTCGGCCTCCAGACAGAGGTTCCCGGCGAGGTGGACACCCACCGGCCCGGCCGCGTCCACCGGCCCGCCCGCGTCCACCGTTTCGCTCGCGCCCGCCGCCCGCCGCCCGTCGCGCGGGACGAGGACCGGGTCCATCAGGACCCCGTGCTCCTCCAGGGCCACGTCGTCGGCGCCCGCCGCCAGCCGTACCAGCCGCTCCCCCGACGCGGTGTCCCGCACCTCGACGACGCGCGCCAGCGTGAGCCCGCACTGGTCGGCCAGCGCCCGCCCCGGCTCGATGTGCAGCTCGTACATGCCCTCCAGAAGCAGCGTGGCGAGGGTCCGGCCCAGGGTCGGCGCGGGCCGGTCCAGCAGCGCGTCGAGGTACGTCTCCGCGGCGACGGGGCGGTGCGCGGGGTACAGCGCGAGGGAGCCGCGCAGCGTCCCGGCCTCGTGCGAGAGGCCGTAACCGTGCCGGCGCCAGGTCAGCGCGGGGCGGCGCCCCATCACCGCCTGGGTGAGCTCCGTGGTGTACCGCTCCCACTGCTCGCCGTCGGCGAGGTAGCTGACGCCGAAACCGCCGCCGATGTCCACGGCACGGGGGTCGAGGCCCCGGGCGCGGCACGCGTCCATGGCGCGGAGGCACCCTTCGAGCGCCACGGCCTTCTCGTCGAGGCTGGTGGTGTCGAGGTGGTACCCGACGCCGGCCGGCCGTACCGCGTCCGCGCACCGCTCCACGGTGGTGAGCAGCGCGTCGAGCTCCGCGCCCGGCGTCCCGAACCGGCTCGGCCGGGTCAGCACCCGGGACCCCTCGGAGGCGAACTCCGAGAGCCGTAACAGCACATCGGCGCGCGGCAGTCCGTACCGCCGCACCAGGGCCGCCAGCTGCTCCAGTTCGGCGCGCCCGTCGGCGTGTACGACGATGCCGGAGCGGGCCGCCAGCCACAGGAACTCCGGGGTCTTCGGGCCGGTCGCCACGATGCGGTCCGGGGTGAACCCGGCACCGAGCGCGTGCTGCAGCTCGCCGAGTGACGCGACGTCAATGCCCGCGTCCGTCGCCGCGAGCCGCCGGACGAGGGCGCTGGACCGGTTCGCCTTGTGCGCGAAGAGGATCCGGCCGGTCAGCCGGTGCGCACGGTAGACGGCGCGGAAGCGCGCGAGGTTGTCGGCGAGCTGGTCGGGCAGCAGGACGTTGAGCGGCGAACCCAGCCCGTCGACGAGCGCGTGCAGGAACCGGCCGGAGGCCAGCAGCGACGCCGCCCGAGGCGCCAGCCGTGGCTCCAGGTACAAGGGGACGCCCATCCGGAGGCTCCTCCTGTCCTGACGCCGACCGCACCGTGTCTGCCCGTCGGCGGCATCCGGCCGCCAAAGGGAAATGCCGCAGCTGTTCGACGGACCCATTTCCCGGCAGCGGACGCGCTACGCCCCTCGCCGCCCGATCTCATGCCGTATGTGGACGCGGTCGGTCCGCCCGGCGTACCCCGCGTCACGCCACCCGCCGAGCCTTGCTCCCCCACCCCGGGCATTCACGGCTGGGCCTGCTGCCACACGCGGAAGCGGAACGGACATCAGCGATAAAATGCGGTGACTGATCTAGCATTCGGGACACACTGGCGCACTCTTCGAATATCGCGCAAAGATCATCCACAGTACGGCAGATCAGGAGGACGTCATGGCGACGGCCACCCACACCACCCACCAGGGTCACACCCATCAGCACGGAGCCGGCTGCGGCCATGTGGCGGTGCCGCACGAGGACCACGTCGACTATGTGCACGACGGCTGCTTGCACCGCGCCCACGAAGACCACGTGGACGAGTGCGAGCCCACCGCGCACACCGAGCACCAGAACCACCCCCACCAGCACCAGGAGGGCTGCGGCCACGTCGCGGTCCCGCACGGCGACCACATGGACTACGTCCACGACGGCCACCGCCACGCCCAGCACGACGACCACTGGGACGACCACTGACCGCAGCCCTGACGGTCCGGGTAACGGCCCGGGTCAGTCCACCGTGAGCCCGAGCTTCGCGGTGGCGGCCGAGCTGGTGCCCACATAGAGGTCGAACGCGCCCGCCTCCACGGTGAAGTGGCCGTGGCTGTCGTTCGTCCAGAAGCCCAGGTCCGCGGCGCCGAGACGGAAGCGCACCGTGGTGTGCTTCCCCGGCTCCAGGGTCACCCGGCGGAAGCCGCGGAGCCTGCGGACCGGCTGGGTGAGGGAGGCGGCGCGGTCGTGGACGTAGAGCTGCACGACCTCGTCGCCCGCCCGCTTCCCGGTGTTCCGCACCTCGACCGACACCTCCAGGGTGTCACCCTTCCGCAGCGCGTCGGCAGTGACACCCGACCGGCTGAGCTTCGGCTCGCCGAGCGTGAAGTCGGTATAGCTGAGCCCGAAGCCGAACGGGAATTGCGGGCCGTCGGGCAGGTCCAGGTACTTCGAGGTGTACTTGTTGTCCGCGTCGTACGGGCGGCCGGTGGACTCGTGGTTGTAGTGGATCGGGATCTGGCCGACCGTACGGGGGAAGGAGGCCGGGAGCTTGCCGCCCGGGTTCACGGTGCCGAAGAGGACGTCCGCGACGGCGTGGCCGGCCTCGATGCCGGGGTGCCAGGCTTCCAGTACGGCGGGCGCCTGCGCGAGCCAGTCGCCCACGGTCAGCGGGCGGCCGTTCACGAGCACCACCACGAACGGCTTGCCGGTGGCCGCCACCGCCTCGATCAGCTTCTCCTGCGCGCCCGGCAGCGAGATGTCGCTGCGCGCGGCGGCCTCGCCGCTGATCGCCGGGGGCTCGCCGACCACGACCACGGTCACATCGGCGGCCTTGGCGGCGGCGACTGCCTCGCCGATGCCGCCGGTGTCCTTGCCCGCCGCGTCGACGCCCTTCGCGTACCTGACCTTGGCCTTCGGTGCGGCCTTCTTGACCGCGTCCAGCACCTTCACCGCCGGGAACTTCTTCTCGGCGGCCGGGATCACCCAGGTGCCCAGGAGGTCGGCGGAGTCGGCGAAGGGGCCGACGACCGCGATCGAGGACGCCTTTGCGGACAGCGGCAGTACCGACTTCTCGTTCTTGAGCAGCACCATGGAGCGGGCAGCTGCCGCGCGGGCCGCCTTGCGGGCGTCCGCCGACGGCTCCGTGATCTCGTCCTTCTCCTCGACGTAGGGCTGGTCGAAGAGGCCCAGCTGGAACTTGAGCTGCAGCACCCGGTACACGGCGTCGTCCAGCCGGCTCTGCTCCAGCTTCCCGGCGCGCAGCAGCTTCTTGCCGTTCTCGACGAAGTGGGTGCTGGTCATCTCCATGTCGACACCGGCGTTCAGCGACAGCCGTGCCGCGTCGGCGCCGTCCTCGGCGAAGCCGTGCGCGATCAGCTCCTTCACCCCGCTGAAGTCGCTGACCACCAGCCCGTCGAATCCCCACTCCTTCTTGAGGATGTCGGTGAGGGTGTGCGGGTTGGCGTGCGCCGGTACGCCGCTGATGGTGTTGAAGGACGCCATGACGGTCGCCACTCCGGCGTCCAGGGCGGCCTTGAACGGCGGCAGGTAGAGGTTGCGCAGCCGGGATTCGGAGACGTCGACCGTGTTGTAGTCGCGGCCGCCCTCCGCGCCGCCGTACGCGACGAAGTGCTTGGCGCAGGCCGCCAGCCGGTCCTTGGCCTTGAGGTCCTTCGGATCCTCGCCCTGGTAGCCGCGTACCTTGGCGGCGGCGAACGCCGAGGTGAGGTACGGGTCCTCGCCGCTGCCCTCCGCGATACGGCCCCAGCGCGGCTCGTGGGTGACGTCCATCATGGGCGCGAAGGTCCAGTGCACGCCGTTCGAGCGGGCCTCCTTGGCGGAGACCTCGGCGTCCGACGCGGTGACCTCCGGATCGAAGCTGGCCGCCTGGGCGAGCGGAATGGGGAAGTTGGTCCACATGCCGTGGATCACGTCCAGGCCGAAGACCAGCGGGATGCCGAGCCGGGACTCCTCGACGGCGATCTTCTGCACGGCATTGGTGGTCTTCGCCCCGAAGATGGAGAAGACCGAGCCGAGCATGCCCTTGCGCGCGGCGTCCTCGACCGCCTTGGTCTCACCGCCGCCGGGGCCGGTGTCCCAGGTCCACGGCAGCTGCTGGAGCTGGCCGAACTTCTCGTCGACCGTCATCCGGCCCATCAGTTGCTTGATCTTCTGATCGTACGGACCGGAAGCGCGGGGACCGCTTCGTGCAGCCGGTACGGCGGCGGCTTGCGCGTTCCCCACCTCCAGGAGCCCGCCGGCGAAGGCCGTGGCACCGGCCGCACTCAGAAGCGTGCGTCGTCGCATCCCCTGCATGTGTTCACCTTTTCGGCAATGGGCAGGCGGCATTGCCTGGCCCGAATTCAGAAGGTGAATGGACGTTAAGTTTTCCCTGACTGGCGGGTCAAGAGGCGCGACACCGCTCCCCGTAGTGTCACTCGTCCGAGAGCTTGACGTTCGGCACCCGCCACACCGCGACGAGGAAGGCCAGCAGGGTCACGGCCGCGCCCGCCAGGAACACGACGCGCATGGCGGCGACATAGCCCTCCAGGAACGGCAGTGCCAGGCGCGGGTCGAGCGTGTGCAGGAAGGCGGAGTCCTCCAGGTTCAGGCCGCCGTGCGGGCGCAGTACTCCGCTCAGCGCCCGGGCGTTGCCGGGCTCTTCGGCGAGCCGCCGCAGTTCGGGGTCGCGGAACGCCCCGGTCAGCCGTTCGCCGATCCGCGAGCCGGCCAGGGAGAAGAGGATCGAGAGGAACGCGGCGGCGCCGACCGTGCCGCCGTTGGAGCGGAAGAAGTTCACCGAGGCGGTCGCGGCGCCCATGTCCGTACGCGGCACCTCGGACTGGGCCAGCGTCGTCATGGTCTGCATCGCCGCGCCCAGCCCCGCGCCCATGAAGAGCATGCCGATCGAGACGTACCACAGCGGGCTGTCGACGCTGAGCGTCGCGTAGACGAGCATGGCGGCGGTGAAGCAACCGATGCCCGTGACCAGGTGCACCTTCAGGCGTCCGGTGCGGGAGATCAGCCGGCCGACCGTCAGGGTGACGGCGACGTTGGCGACCGTGGTGGGCAGCATGGCCAGCCCTGCCGCCATCGGGCTCATCCCCTGCGCGAGTTGGAGGTACAGCGGCAGCGTGGTCATCGCCCCGAACATGCCGATGCCCACGATGAAGTGCAGCAGGGTGCCGAGGCGGAAGCTGCGGACGCGGAAGAGGCGCAGCGGCAGCAGCGCCGCCTCGCCCATCCGCCGCTCGATGAGGACGAAGCCCGCCAGTCCCACGGCGCCTGTCGCGTACAGGGCGAGCGCGGCCGGCGAGGCCCAGCCCCAGCTGCGGCCCTGTTCCGCGATGACGAGGAGGGGGACGACGCCGACGGCGAGGGCGAGCGCGCCGCCGTAGTCCAGACGGTGCCGTACGGGCTGGTGCGGCACGCGGCGCAGCACGCGCGTGATCACGGCGAGCGCCACCGCTGCCAGCGGCACATTGATGAGGAAGATCCAGCGCCAGCCGGTGATGCCGAGCAGGCTGCCGCTGCCCGCGAACACCCCGCCGACCACCGGCCCGACGATGCTGGACCCGGCGAAGACCGCCATGAACCAGCCCTGGTAGCGGCCGCGTTCGCGCGGCGAGGTGATGTCCGCGATCACGGTCATGGCCAGCGACATCAGTCCGCCGCCACCGAGGCCCTGGAGCGCGCGGAACGCGGCGAGCTGGTGGATGGACGCGGCGAAGCCGCACAGCAGCGACCCGGCGGCGAAGAGCAGGATCGCGACCAGGTAGACGGGGCGGCGGCCGTGGATGTCGGAGAGCTTGCCGTACAGCGGCGTGGCGATGGTGCCGGTGACGAGGTACGCGGTGGTCACCCATGCCTGCGCGGTCAGCCCGTGCAGGTCGTCGGCGATGGTGCGGAGCGCCGAGGAGACCACGGTCTGGTCGAGGGCGCCGAGGAACATGCCGAGCATCAGGCCGGACAGGACGGTGACGACCTCGCGGTGGGACAGCCGCGCGGGCGGCCCGGCCTGATCGGCCGGGCCGCCCGCGGGCTCCTGCTTCCGGAGCGCGTCGGAGGAGCTCACGCGCGCTCTCCGACGAGCCTCTCCAGATCGGCCACCGCGCTCTCGATCTCCGGCAGCGCCAGCATCGCCAGCCGCGCACGGCGGGCGGTCGCGGCGGCACCGGGGTCGGCCAGCACCTGCCGGCAGACCGCGGCGATGCCGTCGGGAGTGGGGTCGGTGATGTGCCGGCCCAGGCCCAGCTCCTCGACGCGCTCCGCGTTGGCGGGCTGGTCGCCGAACTGCGGGAGGACCGCCAGCGGCGTGGCGGTGCGCAGCGCCTCACGGATGCTGTTGAACCCGCCGTGGGTGAGGAAGAGGTCGACGCACTCCAGGAGCAGCGGCTGCGGCAGCCGGTCGGTGACATGGACGTGCGGCGGCAGCGCCGTGGTGTCCACCGGTGCGCCGGAGGTGGCGACGATCACCGTGCACTCGTCCAGCACGGCCGCGGGCTCGACGATGCTCTGCAGCAACTTGGCGGGGTCGGGGAGCTCGAAGGGCATCTCCGGCACCTGCCCCTGCTCCCGCCGCTGCTGCATCATGGGCAGCGCCGTGCCGAGGGCGGCCCACACCAACGGCCGGTCGGTGGGCAGTTCGGCGACCCACTGGGGCAGTACGGAGCTGCGGTCCACGTTCACCGTCTGGCGGTACGCCAGGGGGCCCGGCAGATAGCGGGCGAAGGAGAAGTCCGCCGGTACGTAGTCGACGCGGCCGTGCCGGACGATCGACAGCGGGTCCTCCTGGGCGGGCAGCCCGAGTTCGGTGCGCAGGGCGTTCAGGCCGGGGTGGACCTCCGCCGGGTCGAGGACGTTGCTCGCGCCCGAGGGCGTGGGCAGCTGCGGAATGCCCAGTTCCTCGGCGATGAGGCAGGAGCTGAGGTCCATGCCGTCGCGCAGGATGAGGTGCGGGCGGAATTCCTGTGCCACGGGGCGCAGGACCTCGCGGAGCTGCTTGGCCATGGGACCGGACAGGGTGCGGACCATGAAGCGCACCATGGCGGCCTGCTGCTCGTCCGGGCCCAGTTCCACGGCGGCCGCCATGCCGGCCAGGTCCTGCGAGTCGGCGAACGCCTGCGGCGAGAATTCCGGCAGGCAGGTCAGAACGTGCAGGTCGTCGTGGCGGAAGAGCGGGGCGAGCTCCTCGTTGGTCGCGACGCGCACCTCGTGTCCCGCTGCCGCGAGGGCCCGCAGCAGGGGCAGCTGGGCGCGGCCGTGCGAAGGGCTGCCGAGGGTGGTGCACAAGACTCGCATGAAAGGGGGCCTTTCGGTTCGGTCCGTCGTGGGGGTGGGGCGTCGGCCCCGGGCCGGTGGTCAGCCGGCCATCGTGTACGGGCTGCCGATGCTCTGCCGGACGAGCCCGGCGCGCTCCAGCCGCTTCTGGTCGAGCAGGTTGCGGAAGTCGTGGACGATACGTCCGTCGAGGCGGGCGGCGACCGCCTCCCAGTCCAGTTCGAGGAAGTCGGGCCATTCGGTGAGGACGAGGACGGCCTCGGCTCCCTCGGCCGCCTTCACCGGGTCGTCCACGAGGGTGACCAGGTCGCTCAGGTCGGGCCGGGTCTCGCTCAGCGCGGGGTCGTAGGCGTACAGCTCGGCGCCGCGCTCCCGCAGCTGCCGGGCGATGGCCAGCGCGGGCGAGTCGCGCAGGTCGGACGTGCCGGCCTTGAACACCAGGCCGTACAGGGCCAGCCGTACGCCGTCGAGCGAGCCGTCGCCGCGCGAGGACTGGGCCGCGACGCGCTCCACGAGGCGGGCCTGGTGCTCGACATTGGTCTCGATGGTGGCGCGCAGCAGCGGGAAGTCGATCCCGGCCGCCTCGCAGACGGACAGCAGCGCGTGGGTGTCCTTGGGGAGGCAGGAACCTCCCCAGCCGGGGCCCGGCTGGAGGAAGGCGGCGCCGATGCGGGGATCGTGGCCGATGCCCGCCGTGACGTCGCCGATGTCCGCGCCGAAGCGCTCGCACAGCGTCGCCAGATTGTTGGCGAAGGACAGCTTCATGGCGAGGAAGAAGTTGGCCGCGTACTTGGTGAGTTCGGCGCTGGCGGCGTCGGTGACGACCAGCGGTGCGGCCAGGTCGGTGTACAGCTCCGCCACCCGCCGCGCGGCCTCGGCGTCCGCTCCCCCGACCACGATGCGGTCCGGGTGCAGGAAGTCGTGCACCGCGCGTCCCTCGCGGAGGAACTCCGGGTTGCTCGCCACGGCCACGTCCGGCCGGCCGAGCAGCGCGGCGACCCGGTCCGCCGTACCGACCGGCACGGTGGACTTGTTGACCACGACCGCGCCGTGCGGCAGCTCGGCACGGATCTCCCCGGCGACGGCCTCGACGGCGGCCAGGTCGGCGGCGCCGCCCGCACCCATGGGCGTCGGGAGGCAGAGGAAGACCACTTCGGCGTCGCGCACGGCGGCCGGGGTGTCCCCCACGAATTCCAGGAGGTCCGATTCCAGCCCCTCTTGGACCAGTTCCGGCAGTCCCGGCTCCAGGATGTCGACCTCGGCTCTGCGCAGCCGCTCGACCTTGCCCGGGTCGGCGTCCGCGCACACCACCCGGTGCCCGAGGGAGGCCAGGCAGGCGCCGGTGGTCAGGCCCACATATCCGGTACCGATGACGGCAACACGTCTCACAGCCACTGATAATCACCTTTTCGAATGATCGTCGGCGGCCCGACCTTATGGCACCTGCCCCGGCGGAGGTCAACGATCGATGACAACGAGCGATGACTTCCGGACACGGCACGGATCCTGGAGCATGTGCTGCTGAACGACGAGCCGAAGAAGGTACGAACGCGTGGACGGATCGAGAGTGAAGGCGAAGGACGACACCGGCGAGCGGCCCGCACGGGCGCGCAAAAACAGCGCGGCGGACACCCGCAGCGCCCTGATGGCGGCCGCGGCACTGCGCTTCGGGAGGTACGGCTACGACGGCGCCAGCATCCGGGACATCGCCGGGGACGCGGGGGTCGACGCCGCCCTCGTGTACCGCTATTTCGGCTCCAAGGAAGCTCTGTTCGCGTCGGTGTCCATGGACACCGCGATCTTCGACTCACTGCTGGAGGTGCCGCTCGACGAGGTCGCCGCCTGGGTCTCCGACTTCGTCACCAACGGCCCGCCGGACGAGGAGATACCGCACCCGGTGCTGTCCGTGCTCCGCTCCTCCAGCCGCGAGGACGCCGTCCGGCAGTTCCGCGACAACGTCGCCGAGGTGTTCTCCGGCCGGTTCGCCGAGCGCCTGGAGGGACCCGACGCGGAACTGCGCGCCGAGCTGCTCGCCGCCTGGCTCCTCGGTACGAGCCTGATGCGCAAGGCGTTCCGCACCCCGGCCCTGGACGCGGCCACCACCGCCGCCCTGGAGTCCCACCTCCGCGCCGGCATCACCGGCCTCCTCAACCCGCGCACCTGCGAGTGCGGTTGCACCTGCCCGTGCGGCGTTTGAGCCCGCACTGCTGAAACCCGCTCCGTAAGGGGGCACGGTCGGCCCGCCCGACCGTGCCCCCTTACGCGTGCGCGCACATCCGGCACCCTTCCCTCCTCTCCGTAGACCTGATAGGAGTATTTCTAATAGAAATAGTCGGAACAGAAACAGTCGAGCGAAGGAGCCCGTCGTGAAGTTCTCGATGATCTTCGAGGCGCAGATGGCCGACCCGTCTCCCGCCTCCGAGCGGCAGGTGATCCAGGACTGTGTCGAACAGGCCGTGTTCGCCGAGGAGATGGGGTTCGACCGGATCTGGGCGGTCGAGCACCACTCGCTGACGCAGTACGCGCACATGAGCGCGTCCGAGGTCTTTCTGTCCTGGGTGGCGGCGAAGACCTCCCGGATCCGGATCGGCCACGGCGTGGTGACCATGCCCTTCGGCTACCAGCACCCGGTACGGGTCGCCGAGCGGTCCGCCATGCTCGACGTACTCTCCGGCGGCCGCGTCGACATCGGCTCCGGACGCGGCGCCACCAAGCAGGAGATGTCCATGTTCGGGGTGCGGCCCGAGGACACCTATCCGCAGATGGAGGAGGCCCTGCGCATCGTCAGCAACGCCTGGCGCGAGGACACCTTCGAGTGGCACGGGTCGCTCGACATCGGCCCCGGTGCCGTGCTCCCCCGCCCCGTACAGGC
>NZ_NHSG01000163.1:0-3197 GCF_020024005.1 Streptomyces purpurogeneiscleroticus | reverse complement strand
CCCACCGCCAGCGCCCCTGCCCCTGGCGGCACCCGCTCCAGCCGCAGGACAGCGACGTCTTCTGCCTCGGGCGCCCGCCACTGCCCGGCCAGGACCGTGCCCAGCGTCCGTGGCGCGCCGGGCAGGCGCGGGAAGGCGAGGTCGACCTGCCCGCCGGGATGCTGCCCGGCGGCGCACACGACGTGCGCACACGTGACAGCGGTGGCCTCCCCGACCAGGAAACCGGCGCCCGCCACACCGCCATCGAGTGCGAGGACCTGGACGACCGAGGCCGGCAGCGTGGACCGGCGCCCGCCGCCGGAACCCGTGTGGGGAACATCCGCGCTCGGGCGCCCCTCACCGGGCTGCAGAGGCAGGCCATCCTCCACCATCGCGCGCTCTCCTCACCCGGTGCCGTCCGGCGCAGGACCACTGCTCTGCCACTGGACGCGGACCATCAGATGCATTTCGGCCCTGCCCTTGGTGATGACGGCGCCGGCTTGCGCCGACAGCTTCACCCCGAACTCCATCTCGACCCCGTCCGGGCCGGCCTGCTGCACCGCCTGAAGTGCCGCCCGCACGGTCCTGCTCACCGGCTCCAAACACTCCTGCAACGTCTGTGGTAGCTCGTGGACCGCCTCCCCGACCCGGCCCGCCTTCACCGGCCCACTGACCTCCGGCCCGGCTTCGAACAACACCACCCCGCCGCCCTCCAGCGGCACCTCCACCAAGCCCTCCATATTCCGCACCCCTATCCGCCAGCCTGCACCCCGCACGGCCTCCCACCCAGCCTCCCGATAGCCCGTATGCCCTCCAACCCGTGCACCCCGGCACCTCTGGACAGACCGCGCCACCCCGCCTCAGCCAACCGACGGCCCCGGCCCTGGCCGGTGCCGTAGAACCCACTGGCAGCCGGACGCGAACGCCCCGCCCCGGGCAGCACGCCCACAACGAGCTTGCAGGCCATCGCGCAGCGTCTGCTGCCGAGTTCACGGGGGTGACGGACGACTGGGTACGCGAGGGCGATGCCTCAGCCAAATCGACGGCTCCGGTCCACCGAGGAGAGGCATTGCAATCACGGCACCGAACGGGACCTGCCACGCGTACAAAGCAGCCCCTCCCCCGGCCGGTGGGCAGGAACGGGGCCACGGGCAGCGGGAGCTATTCTCCGCACTTCGCCCAGAGAACCTTGTAGAGGCGCTGTACGTCGTCCACGGGCATGTGCTCGAGGATCAAGTCGGCCATCTTCGGGGTGCTTCCTCACGACAATGCCTTGATGAGGAGAAGATCAAGGCCGGGCAGAGCGGCCTCTTCCCCGGCACTGCCTTCAGCTCCGGCTCACTGCGCACCATCGCGCGGCACCCCACGGGTCGCTTGACTGCTTCCCGAGCATTGGTGCCTGTGTCTGAACCCTTGATCGGTGAATGTCTGCGGCTGGCGGACAGTCCGTTTTTTTTGCTAGCTCGGGGGGCTTGTTCCGGTGCGTGTGCCAGGACTTTCAGTCGTCTCTGTGCCCATGGGCTGTGTGGCGGAGCCTGCTTCTAGGTGCGGACCGGAGGATCTCTTGGTCGGCACAGCGCAGGCGCAGGCGCTTCACTTCACGCGAAGGGGCAACGGCCCAATGGGCCGGCCATGTTGGCGGTAACCGCAGTACGCTGCCTATGCCGGACGGGGATTTCGCCCCCTACGGCACAGGGGGCAGCATGTTGGATCAGGCGTTGATGGCCCTGGTCTCGGCGGCCGGGGTGGCACTGGCCCAGGCGGCAGGCACGGATGCCTGGCAGGGCTTCCGGGAGCGGGTGGCCCGTCTCTTCAGCCGCGGCCCCGCCCCTGAAGCCGCCCAGACGGTGGCCCTGGAGCGGCTGGACCGCACGGCAGCCGAACTGGAAAGCACCGGCCTCGGTGGGGCCGAGCGGGCCCGGGAGCAGGTGGCGGCCGCCTGGCAGACCCGGTTCCAGGACCTGCTGGAAGACCTGGAGGACGCCGACCGTGAACAGGCGGCCGCCCAGCTGCGCGAGCTGGTGGCGCTTGCCGGCCGGGCAGCCGGTGGCGTCATGGCCGGGGACGAGGGCATCGCCATCGGCGGCAGCGCGCACATCCGGGCTGAGAATCAGGCTGCGGCTGCCGTGAAGATGGGCGATGTGTCGATCGGAAACCCTCCCCGGCCGGGCCCGGAGACGGAGCAGGGGAGGAGCTGACCGCGCCCGGCACCCGGCAGGCTCCGCACATCACTGCCCAGACGTCGATCGTTGCGCAGGGCGGAGCGGCCGCGGCCCAGTACATGGGCATCGAGCGCATCGGGCAGGTCGGCACGCTGGCGCACTTTGCCGCCCCGCGTGCCCCGGTGACCTGGCCGCATCGAAGTGGGGCTGCCTTGCCGCGGCAGGCGGACTGCTTCCAGCATCGCGCTACGGCCGAGGCTCTGGCGGCAGCGGTGGCTGGGCAGCAGTCGGTGGTGCTATGCCAGGTGCTGGCCGGGACCGGAGGCATGGGCAAGACCCAGCTGGCTGCCCATCACGCCCGCGCCGCCTGGCAGGCCGGGGAAGTAGATCTGCTGGTGTGGGTGAACGCCGGCAGCCGGGACGCAATCGTGAGCACCTACGCCCAGGTCGGCGCCGAGGTGACCGGGGCCGACCCCGACGTCCCCGAGCGGGCCGCCGAGCGTTTCTTGCACTGGGCGGAAACCACCGACCGGCGGTGGCTGATCGTCCTGGACGATGTGACCGATCCCGCCGACCTTCGCGGCCTGTGGCCCCCGCACCATCCGCACGGTCGCACCGTCCTCACCACCCGCCGCCGCGACAGTGCCCTGACCGGGCCCGGCCGCCACCGCATCGATGTCGGTGTCTTCACCCCTGATGAAGCCACCGCCTACCTGACTGCCAGCCTCGACGCCCACGACCGCCGCGAGGACGCCACCGAGATCGCCGGTCTCGCCGCCAACCTGGGCCACCTCCCCCTGGCCCTGGCCCAGGCTGTCGCCTACCTGATCGACTCCGGCCTGGACTGCGCCGCCTACCGCACCCGGCTCGCCGACCGCGCCCGCACCCTGACCGATCTGCTCCCCGAATCCGGCGGCCTGCCCGACGACCACCGTGCCACCGTCGCCGCCACCTGGTCCCTGTCGATCGAGCAGGCGAACCGCCTCCGGCCCCATGGCCTGGCCCGCCCTCTGCTGAACCTGAGCAGCATGCTCGACCCCAACGGCATCCCCCACA
>NZ_NHSG01000162.1:0-7560 GCF_020024005.1 Streptomyces purpurogeneiscleroticus | reverse complement strand
CATCACCGCCGCCGGCGCCCTCGCCACCGCCGCCTCCACCGCCCTCTCCTGGACCTGGAGCAGCGAATTCCCCGGCGACCTCACCTACTACGGCTCCCCCGCCGGACTCCAGCTCGTCACCCTCACCGGCGCCCTCCTCACCCTCGCCTTCGCCCTGGCCGGCCTCGGCGTCCGCGGCCTGACCGCACTCACCCCCGGCGGCCGCAACGCGCCCGCCCTCTTCGCCGCCCTCGGCACCTTCGCCGCCACCTGGTTCACCCTCGCCGCCATCGCCGTACAGCTCGGCGGCCTGGTCAACCTCGAACCCGGCGGCTTCCTCGCCGGCATCGCCTCACTGATCGCCCTCGCCGGCGCACTCGGCCTCCCCGCCGACCACACCCCCGGCACGCCCCCGCACGGCCCGTGGCAGCGCTTCACCAACAGCTGCGCGGCCGTCCCCACACCCCGGCCCGCCAAGCAGCTCCCCGCCTGGGCCGAGATCCTCCTCATCGCCGTCGCCTTCGGCATTGCCCTCTACACCTTCACCTACGGCATCGACGCCGAGGACGGACCGCCCTTCGTCGGCTACCTCCTCTTCGTCGCGTTCGCCGTCGCGGCCGTCCACCGCGCCGGACTGATCAACCGCCTCACCGCACTCACCCACCGGCACCGCGGCATCGCACTCGCCGCCGCCTTCGTCTCCGCGGCCGCCTTCCCCTTCACCCAGGACACCGACGAGTACACGATCATCGGCGCCAACATCCTGATCTTCGCCACCGTCGCCCTGGGCCTCAACGTCGTCGTCGGCCTCGCCGGCCTCCTCGACCTCGGATACGTCGCCTTCCTCGGCGTCGGCGCCTACGCGGCCGCCCTCGTCTCCGGCTCCCCCGAATCCCCCCTCGGCATCCAATTCCCCTTCTGGGCAGCCCTGCTCACGGGAGCCGCCGCCTCACTCGTCTTCGGCGTACTGATCGGCGCCCCCACCCTGCGGCTCCGCGGCGACTACCTGGCCATCGTCACCCTCGGCTTCGGTGAGATCTTCCGCATCGCCATGCTCAACCTCAACGGCACCACAGGACCCGATGTCACCAACGGCGCCATGGGCATCCCCAACATCCCCAACCTGGAGATCGCGGGCTTCAACTTCGGCGAACCCCACGACATCCTCGGGGTCACCATCGCCACCTACGGCAACTACTACCTCCTCATGATCCTCGTGACGGCCTTCGTCGTCCTCGTCTTCCGCCGCGCCGCCGCCTCCCGCATCGGCCGCGCCTGGATCGCCATCCGCGAGGACGAGACCGCCGCCATCGCCATGGGCATCAACTCCTTCCGCCTGCGCCTCCTCGCCTTCGCCCTCGGCGCCGCCCTCGCGGGACTCGCCGGAACCGTCCATGCACACGTAGTAACGACCGTCACACCCGAGCAGTTCCAGTTCGCCGGACCGCAACCGCCCAACTCCGCCTTCCTCCTCGCCGCCGTCATCCTCGGCGGCATGGGCACCCTCAGCGGCCCCCTGGTCGGCGCGGCACTCCTCTTCCTCATCCCCGCCAAGCTGGATTTCCTCCAGGACTACCAGCTCTTCCTCTTCGGCCTCGCCCTCGTCCTCCTCATGCGCTACCGGCCCGAAGGACTCATCCCCGACCGCCGCAAGCAGCTCGAATTCCACGAAACCGGCCAGCTCGACGTGCCCGAACAGCGGCTGAGCGACGACACGACCGGCGTCACCAAGGCAGGGGCGTGAGGAGGACACCATGACCACACCCACCACCGTCACGAAGAGCGACGGCGCCGTCCTCGAAGCCGCGGGCGTCACCATGCGCTTCGGCGGACTCACCGCCGTACGCGCCGTCGATCTCACCGTCGCCCCCGGCGAGATCGTCGGCCTCATCGGCCCCAACGGCGCCGGAAAAACCACCTTCTTCAACTGCCTCACCGGCCTCTACACGCCCACCGAAGGCACCGTCAGCTACAAAGGCACCCGCCTCTCCCCCAAACCCCACCTCGTCACCCAGGCCGGCGTCGCCCGCACCTTCCAGAACATCCGCCTCTTCGCCAACATGACCGTCCTGGAAAACGTCCTCGTAGGCCGCCACACCCGCACCAAAGAGGGCCTGTGGTCCGCGCTCCTCCGGGGCCCCGGCTTCAAGAAAGCCGAACGTGGCAGCGAGACCCGCGCCATGGAACTCCTGGAATTCACCGGCCTGGCCGCCAAACGCGACCACCTCGCCCGCAACCTCCCCTACGGCGAACAGCGCAAGCTCGAAATCGCCCGCGCCCTCGCCAGCGAACCCGGCCTGCTCCTCCTGGACGAACCCACCGCAGGCATGAACCCCCAGGAGACCCGCGCCACCCAGAACCTCGTCCTCGCCATCCGCGACCAGGGCACCGCCGTCCTCGTCATCGAGCACGACATGCGCTTCATCTTCAACCTCTGCGACCGCGTCGCCGTCCTCGTACAAGGCGAAAAGCTCATCGAAGGCACCGCGGAAGTCGTCCAGGCCGACGAACGCGTCGTCGCCGCGTACCTCGGTACGCCCTTCGAAGGCGCACCGGGCGACGAGGAAGCCGCCGAGGTGGACGCGGCGGAGGCGAATGCCGCGGAGTCCCGGGCGCCGCAGCCGGCCGAGACGGCCCGTACGGAGCCGCCGGCAGACGGCACGGCCGACAGTACGACCGCTGCCCCTGGTACGAGCGCTGCGCCCGGTACCAGCACCGCACCCGGTACCAGTACCGCGCCCGACGAGAACCCCCCGAACGGAGACGCGCGATGACCGCCCTGCTCGAAGTCGAGGACCTCCGCGTCGCCTACGGCAAGATCGAAGCCGTCAAGGGCATCTCCTTCACCGTCGAAGCCGGCCAGGTCGTCACCCTCATCGGCACCAACGGCGCCGGCAAGACCACCACCCTGCGCACCCTCTCCGGCCTCCTGAAGCCACTCGCCGGAAAGATCACCTTCGACGGCGACGTACTCAACGGCGTCGCCCCCCACAAGATCGTCGAACGCGGCCTCGCCCACTCCCCCGAAGGCCGCCGCCTCTTCCCCCGCCTCACCATCGCCGAAAACCTCCAGCTCGGCGCCTTCCTCCGCAAGGACGGCACCGGCATAGAACGCGACATCCAGCGGATCTACGAGCTCTTCCCCATCCTCGGCGAACGCCGCAAACAAGCCTCCGGCACACTCTCCGGCGGCGAACAGCAGATGCTCGCCATGGGCCGCGCCCTCATGTC
Organism: Streptomyces purpurogeneiscleroticus; assembly: GCF_020024005.1. Lineage (NCBI taxonomy): Bacteria > Bacillati > Actinomycetota > Actinomycetes > Kitasatosporales > Streptomycetaceae > Streptomyces > Streptomyces purpurogeneiscleroticus. The sequence goes on along the minus strand of NZ_NHSG01000162.1, from coordinate 4,350 downwards.
CCGCCCCAAGCTGCTCATGCTCGACGAACCCTCCATGGGCCTCTCCCCGATCATGATGCAGAAGATCATGGAGACCATCCGCGAACTGCGCTCCCAGGGCACGACGATCCTCCTCGTCGAACAGAACGCCCAGGCCGCGCTCTCCCTCGCCGACCACGGCCACGTCATGGAGATCGGCAGGATCGTCCTCTCCGGCACCGGCCAGGACCTCCTCCACGACGAGTCGGTCCGCAAGGCGTACCTGGGCGAGGACTGAGCGCCGTACGTACGGCCGACAACGCCCCGCCGCGCGCAGGAGCAACACCGAGGGCCGCACCGTGATTACGGTGCGGCCCTCGGCACAGCCCCTGTCGCCGCTCCGGACTGCCACTCGCCCCCCGGAGCGGACGAACGACTACTCGGAGGGCTGCCCCTCTGCTCGGAGGGGGCCTCTGCTCGGAAGGCAGCCTCTACTCGGAGGGCTGCTCCTTCTCCTTCTGCTTCTTCTCCTCTGCGTCCTCGATGACCGCCTCGGCGACCTGCTGCATCGAGAGCCGGCGGTCCATCGACGTCTTCTGGATCCAGCGGAAGGCGGCGGGCTCGGTCAGCCCGTACTGCGTCTGCAGAATGCTCTTCGCCCGGTCGACCAGCTTGCGAGTCTCCAGACGCTGCGTGAGGTCCGCGACCTCCTTCTCCAGCGTCCGCAGCTCCGTGAACCGGCTCACGGCCATCTCGATCGCCGGCACGACGTCGCTCTTGGAGAACGGCTTGACGAGGTACGCCATGGCACCGGCGTCCCGCGCCCGCTCGACCAGCTCACGCTGGGAGAACGCGGTCAGCATCAGCACCGGGGCGATGCTCTCCTCGGCGATCTGCTCGGCCGCGGAGATGCCGTCGAGGACGGGCATCTTCACATCGAGGATCACCAGGTCGGGGCGGTGCTCACGGGCCAGCTCCACGGCCTTCTCACCGTCACCGGCCTCGCCGACGACCGTGTAGCCCTCCTCCTCCAGCATCTCTTTGAGATCCAGGCGGATGAGCGCCTCGTCCTCGGCGATGACGACGCGGGTGGTCTGCGGCGGGACGTGCGACTGCTCGTCGGCGACGGGCTGCTCGGGCTCGGCGGCGCTCACGTGACTCCTCGTTCCAGGCAGGTGGTGCGTATGAAGCCTACCTAGCGACACCCACTAAGGCGCACACGGTATGCTGCCCGTGACCCATCCAGCCGGGTTGATGGAATCGGCAGACATGATCGCCTCAAAAGCGATTGCCCGAAAGGGCGTGCGGGTTCAAGTCCCGCACCCGGCACTTTGAGCCCGCAGAGCGGAATCTCACCTTCTCGTGAACTCTGTCGATTCCGCCGCATGAGCTGCAGCAGTCACTCACAGTGATCGCATGACTCAGCACGATCCCCTCCACGTCCCCCTCAGCACGGTCAGAGTCTGGCTACACCGAGACCGTGCCAGTCGTGGTGAGCGTCCAAACCCTCGCCTGCCAGAGTGTTCGCGCTGCGACGGCTGCGACCTGGACGAAGCCACGTACGCCCATCTTCTCGGCCGGTACCTGGGTGACGGATGCATCAGCCGACAACCCCGCGGTGGCTATGCCTTACGCATCGCCTTCGCCGACGCCTGGCCCGGTCTCATCACCGCATGCCGCGACGCCATCCGGCGCGTACTCCCCGCCCACAGCGCCTGCCTCGCCCGCAAACAAGGCTGCGTCATGGTGACCAGCCACAGCCGTCACTGACCGTGCCTGTTCCCGCAGCACGGCCCCGGCAAGAAGCACGAGCGGGCGCACCGTCCTCGAACCTTGGCAGCGGAAGATCGTCGGTGCACACCCGTGGGAGTTCATACGCGGGCTGATCGCAGTCGCGCCAAGCGCAGAACGTCTCCGTAGCCCGACGGGCGTCCGTAGCGCTCATGGACGCCCACGTCGGGCCCAAGTACTGACCTGAAGTACTGACCTACTGCGGCGCTTCGGCGTCGCCGATGCGGTGGACGCGGACCAGGTTTGTCGTGCCCGGGACGCCGGGGGGCGAGCCGGCGGTGATGATCACGACGTCGCCGCGTGCGCAGCGGCCGATGCGGAGGAGTTGCTCGTCGACCTGGGCGACCATCTCGTCCGTGGAGTCGACGGTCGGGCCGAGGAACGTTTCGACGCCCCAGGTGAGGTTCAGCTGGGAGCGCGTGGCCGGCTCCGGCGTGAAGGCGAGGAGCGGGATCGGCGAGCGGTAGCGGGAGAGCCGGCGGACCGTGTCGCCGGACTGCGTGAAGGCCACGAGGAACTTCGCGCCGAGGAAGTCGCCCATCTCGGCGGCGGCACGCGCCACCGCCCCGCCCTGCGTGCGCGGCTTGCTGGTCTCCGTGAGCGGCGGCAGCCCCTTGGTGAGGATGTCCTCCTCGGCGGCCTCGACGATGCGGCTCATCGTCCGGACGGTTTCGGTGGGGTACTTGCCGACGGACGTCTCGCCGGAGAGCATCACCGCGTCCGTGCCGTCGATGACGGCGTTGGCGACGTCGGAGGCTTCCGCGCGCGTCGGCCGGGAGTTGTCGATCATCGAGTCGAGCATCTGCGTGGCGACGATGACCGGTTTGGCGTTGCGCTTGGCGAGCTTGACCGCGCGCTTCTGAACCATCGGGACCGTTTCGAGCGGCATTTCGACGCCGAGGTCACCGCGGGCGACCATGATGCCGTCGAACGCGGCGACGATGTCGTCGATGTTGTCGACCGCCTGCGGCTTCTCGACCTTGGCGATGACGGGGAGGAAGCGCCCCTCCTCGCGCATGATGCGGTGGACGTCCTCGATGTCGCGGCCGCTGCGTACGAAGGAGAGCGCGATGACGTCGGCGCCGATGCGCAGCGCCCAGCGGAGGTCGTCCTGGTCCTTCTCGGAGAGGGCGGGGACGGAGACGGCGACGCCGGGGAGGTTGAGGCCCTTGTGGTCGGAGACCATGCCGCCTTCGATGACGCGGGTGCGGACCTCGGGGCCGTCGACGCCGATGACTTCGAGGGTGACCTTGCCGTCGTCGACGAGGATGCGTTCGCCGGTGGTGACGTCGGCGGCGAGTCCCTCGTACGTGGTGCCGCAGACGTGACGGTCGCCTTCGGCGTCCGGTTCGACGGTGATGGTGAATTCGTCGTCGCGTTCGAGGAGGACGGGGCCTTCTCGGAATCGGCCGAGGCGAATCTTCGGACCTTGAAGGTCGGCGAGTACGCCGACGCTGCGGCCGGTCTCGTCGGATGCCTTGCGGACCCGCTCGTAACGCGCCTCGTGGTCGGCATAGGTGCCGTGGCTGAGGTTGAAGCGGGCCACGTCCATTCCGGCTTCGACGAGTGCCTTGATCTGCTCGTACGAATCTGTGGCGGGTCCCAGGGTGCAGACGATCTTTGCTCGGCGCATGCCGTCGACCCTATGACTTACCGATGGGTAGGGAACTGTGGAGAGGTGACTGCCCAACGGCGGTGAGGTGAAAGGCTCTTGACAAGTATTGGAATGTGCGAGTCACCGCTCCTATGAGCAGCTTTCGAGGCTTGCACGGGCGCTCGTACATGCATCCGCGCGCCCCTCATATGTACGCACGCCTCGGACTGCCCCTACGCATCCACCGGCAGCGGGCCACGTCACGTCACAGCGGCCGCGTCACGTCACAGCGCCGCGTCAGTCAGCGCCGCGTCAGTCACAGCACGGGCCGGGTCATCGTGAAGCGCGCGTTGACGTGTGCGTACACGGTCTGCTGCTGGGGTTCGAGGTCGAGCGCGGGGGCGGTCTCCTCGTGAGCGGCGCCTCCGTAGGCGGCGCGGGAGCGGAGCATCGGGTTGCCGGCGGGTGCGGCGTTCTCGGCGCCGATGTCGGCGAGTTCGACGAGCGCGTCGAGTCGCGCGCCGAGCGCTTCGGCGTACTCGCGGGCGCGCTGTACGGCTTCGCGTACGGCCTGCTGGCGGGCCTCGCGGTGGGCGGGCGAGTCGGGACGCAGGTCCCACCAGGGGCCGGCGACGCGGGTGAGTTCCAGCTCGGCCAGCCGGGTGGCGAGTTCGCCGAGTGCGGTGAAGTCGGTGAGGGTGGCGGTGAGGTGGACGTTGCCGTGGTAGGCGCGTACGCGTTCGCCGCGGCCCTTGTGGGTGAGTTGGGGCGTGACGGTGAAGGCGCCGGTGGCGAGCTTTTCCACCGCCTCGCCGTAGCTCTTGACCAGGTCGAGCACTTCGGCGTTGCGGCGGGTGAGGTCCTGGAGGGCGGTGGCGCGGTCGGTGCCGCGGGCCTGGACGGTGATGCCGATGCGGGCGATCTCCGGGTCGACGTCGAGGCGGGCTTCGCCGCGTACGGCGACGCGCGGGACGTCCGGGGTGCCGTACGGGAGGGCATCGCCGGGG
>NZ_NHSG01000161.1:0-20870 GCF_020024005.1 Streptomyces purpurogeneiscleroticus | reverse complement strand
TGTCCGGGGGCGTGGAGGTGGCCGGCCGGCTGTCGCCGTGCCGGGCGGTGCCGGTGGGGCGGGGCGCGGCACCGTTGAGGGCCGGTACGGCCAGCGTGGCCGCCAGCGCCGTGGTGGCGAGGAGGGCGGACGGTATCTGCCTCATGTGCTCACCCTGGGACGGCGGGCGGCGGCCTGCCCGTCGGGTTACGTCATCCGGTGACGGGGGTGGATTTCACGGGGGTGACGTGGAGTGGCGCAGGTCACAGGGCGTGAGGGAAATAACCGGGGAGCTGGTCCCCGTTTAACCAGGCGTCCGAGCGAAACGGGGATCCGCTCCCCGGTTTCGCCTCACAGGGTAGGAAGCACCCGGGAAGTGCAGGCCGTACGTCCCGGGAAACAGTCGCACGCGTACCGAGAACAGCCACACGCGTACCGAAACAGACACACGTACCGGAGGGAGTGAGCCGACGTGACCGTCACCCCGACCCCCGCCGCCAAGGCGGCCCAGCCCCGGCTGCGGGCCGACGCACAGCGCAACCGGGAGCGGATCGTCGCGGCCGCTCGCGAGACCATGGTCGAGCACGGGGCCGATGTCCCGCTCGACGAGGTCGCCCGCCGGGCCGGCGTCGGCAACGCCACCCTCTACCGGCACTTCCCGGACCGCGCCGACCTGATCCACCACGTCACGCTCTCCGTAATGGACCGCACGGCGGACCGTGCGGAGGGCGCGCTCGCGGCGGAGGACGACGCGTTCCAGGCGCTCCGGGTCTTCGTGCACGCCGCCGTCGAGGAGCGCATCGGAGCGCTCTGCCCGCTCCTCTCCGACGGCGTCGACAAGGACCACCCCGACCTGCTCGCCGCGCGGGATCGCCTGGAGAGGGCCGTCGAGGCCCTCATGGGCGCCGCGCGCGAGAGCGGCCGTCTGCGTACCGACATTGCCGTCGGTGACCTGATGGTCGCGATCACCCAGCTCACGCGGCCGTTGCCAGGGTCCGGCTGCGTCGACTTCGACCGCTTCGTGCACCGCCATCTCCAGCTGTTCCTGGACGGCCTGATGGCGCCCGCACGCTCCGAACTGCCCGGGTGTGCGGCCACGTTGGAGGACCTCCGGCAAGGCCGGTGACCCTCGGCGTGCCGCCCCGCGCGACCGCCGCCCCGCACCTCGTACCGCGTCACGCGCAACTCGTACTCCGCACTCCACGCCCCGTACTCCGCACTCCGTAACCGTCCCCGGATCTTTTCTCTCCGCGTCACTAGGTGGACCCACCCATGCCTGAAACAGCCAAGAACATCCCAAATGTCGACCCGAGGCGCTGGAAAGCGCTCATATTCATCGCCCTCGCCCAGCTCATGGTCGTGCTCGACGCGACGATCGTGAACATCGCGCTGCCCTCCGCCCAGGCGGACCTCGGGATCTCCGACGGGAACCGGCAGTGGGTCATCACCGCGTACGCCCTTGCCTTCGGCGGGCTGCTGCTCTTCGGGGGCCGCGTCGCCGACCTTTGGGGCCGTCGGCGCACCTTCGTCATCGGCCTGATCGGCTTCGCCCTCGCCTCCGCGCTCGGCGGTGCAGCGGGCAGCGCCGGGATGCTGCTCGGCGCCCGCGCGCTGCAGGGCGTGTTCGGCGCGCTGCTCGCCCCGGCCGCGCTCTCGCTGCTCGCGGTGACCTTCACCGAGGCGCGCGAACGTGCCAAGGCGTTCGGCATCTTCGGTGCCATCGCCGGTGGCGGCGGCGCCGTCGGGCTGATCCTCGGCGGCGTGCTGACCGAGTACCTGGACTGGCGCTGGACCTTCTTCGTGAACATCCCCTTCGCCGTGGTCGCGGCGATCGGCGCGCTGCTGGTCATCCGCGAGCCCGCCGAGGGCCGGAACTCCTCCCGGCTCGACGTGCCCGGCGTCCTCCTCGCCACGGCCGGACTGGTCTCGCTCGTGTACGCGTTCACTCGTGCCGAGTCCGACGGCTGGAGCGCCACGCCGACCATCGCCCTCTTCGTGGCCGCCGCCGTGCTGCTGCTGGCCTTCGTGGCCGTGGAGTCGCGGGTGAAGGCGCCGCTGCTGCCGCTGCGCGTGGTCACCGACCGCAACCGCGGTGGCGTCTACGCCTCGCTCGGCCTCGCCGTGATCGGCATGTTCGGTCTTTTCCTCTTCCTGACCTACTACCTGCAGATCGTGAAGGGGTACACCCCGGTCACGACCGGTCTGGCCTTCCTCCCGATGATCGCGGGCATGATCACCGGCTCGACGCAGATCGGTGCCCGGCTGATGACCCGGGTCCGGCCGCGGCTGCTGATGGCCCCCGGCTTCCTGCTGGCCGCGATCGGCATGCTGTCGCTGACCCGGATCGACCTGGACACGTCCTACCCGGCGCTGATCCTGCCCTCGTTCCTGCTGCTCGGCCTCGGCATGGGCACGGCCTTCATGCCGGCCATGTCGCTGGCCACGCACGGTGTGCAGCCGCAGGACGCCGGTGTGGCGTCGGCGATGGTCAACACCTCGCAGCAGGTGGGCGGCGCGATCGGTACGGCGCTGCTGAACACCATCGCGGCGGGCGCGACCACGGCGTACGCGACGGCGCACGCGACCGGTGCGCGCTCCGCCGACGTCCTCAAGCTGCAGTCGATGGTGCACGGGTACACGACCGCCATCTGGTGGGCGGCGGGCATCCTGCTCCTCGCCGCGGCGATCGCATTCGTCTTCGTCACCACGGGGCGGCCCGGTGCCGGTACTCCGGTGGCGAGCTCGGCGGACGGTACGGACGCGGCCGAGGACGTGCAGGTGCCGGTAATGGCGCACTGAGGCAGACATGCGAAAGGGGCGCCCTCTCGGGGGCGCCCCTTTTGCGTGCCCGGTGTGCGCTGTGCTGCGCCCTACCGGGGGGCTCAGCGCAGCCAGGGCAGGTCGGCGCCCTGCGGCTGCAGGCCGTCCGCCACCGACCGGCAGATCTCGGCGAGTTGGCGTACCTGCTCCGGGGTCAGCCGGTCGAACAGCGCGGCCCGTACGGTCGCGACGTGGCCCGGCGCGGACTCCTGCAGGACCTTCATGCCCTCGTCCGTGAGTACCGCGTTCTGGCCGCGCTTGTCGGAGGGGCAGTCCTCGCGGCGGACCCAGCCGTTCTTCTCCAGGCGCGCGATCGCGTGCGAGAGCCGGGACCGGGTGATCTTGGCGTTCTGGGCCAGCTCGGTCATCCGCAGCCGCCGCCGCGGCGCCTGGGAGAGCTGGACGAGCAGGCCGTAGTAGATGTGCGGCATGCCGGCATCGCGCTGCAGCTGCCGGTCGAGGTGGTCTTCCAGAAGCGTGGTGGCGTGCAGGTACGACTGCCAGGCGTACTGCTCCTCGTCGCTGAGCCAGCGCGGCTCACCGGCCATGTCGTTGCTCATACCATCCACTGTCTCATTACCCATGGCGTTCTTGAAGATTTAACAACGAAGGGGGCGGGGGCGTTATGCCCGCGCCCGCGCCGGAATGCCCCGCGGCCGCCCTTCGTTGTGGAGGTGTACCAGGACGTGCGGGGCAGCATTCCCGCACGTCCGCGCAGGTTCACTCGACATCCCGTGCACATCGACGCCCCAGGAGGCGCAGCGATGCCGCTCACCGTGGAAGAACGTGACCAGTTGCTCGCCGAGCCGCACGTCGCCGTGCTGGCCGTGGAATCGGGGAGCGGACGCGCTCCGCTGGCGGTGCCGGTCTGGTACAGCTACCGCCCCGGCGGCGACTTCCTGGTCTTCACAGGGCGTACGTCCCGCAAGGCGCGGCTCATCGAGGCGGCGGGGCGGTTCTCGCTGGTCGTGCAGCGCACCTCGCCGACGTACCGGTACGTCATGGCGGAGGGGCCGGCGAAGCTGGTCCCGGTCACCGCCGAGGACGTCGAGGAGGTGGCCGGGCGGTACGTGTCGCCGGAGGGCGTGGCCGAGTACGTACGACAGGCGCTCTCCGAAGGCGGCGATGAGATGGCCGCCGTCCTGCTCACCCCGGATCACTGGCTCTCGGCGGACGCGGGGCCCTCCTGAGGCGGTTCGTAAAGCCTGACAGGAGGTGTCGGGTATCCCCGTCAGTCTGAGGCCATGACGAACACGGTGGTGACGACGCACACGAAGGCGGCGGGCTGGTCGGAGTTCTCCGCGGCGGAGCCCGCGCTCGCTGAGTGGGCGGAGCGGCGGTTCGGCGCGTACCGGCACCATGTGCTGGCGACGCTGCGCGCGGACGGTTCGCCGCGGCTGACCGGCCTGGAGGCCGACTTCCGCGGCGGGGAGCTCTGGCTCGGCATGATGCCCGGGTCCCGGAAGGCGCTGGACCTGCGGCGCGATCCCCGGTTCGCGCTGCATGCCAATCCGGGGAGCGGTGACGGCATGACGGACGGGGACGTACGGATCGCGGGGCGTGCGGTGGAGGTCATGGAGGCGGACGCGCTCGCGCGGTACGCGGACGAGGCCGAGACGCCGCTGCCGTTCCACCTCTTCCGGGCGGAGCTGACCGAGGTGGTGCGGACGTACGTCGAGGACCCGCACATCGTGCTGGTGACCTGGCGCCCGGGGCGCCCCGTACGCACCGTCCGGCGTGGCAACGACGACGCCCCGCCGACTGTCGACTGACCCCGTCGACCGTCGACCGTCGACTGACAGCGCCCCGCCGACCGTCGGCTGACGACGGTCGGCGGGGCGGCGCGGGCGTGGCTGCCCGAAGGCGCGCGGCGGGTTACCGCCGCGCTCCCGGAGTGCCGTGCGTGCGGAAGAGGTACAGGGCAACGACCAGCATGATCACGCCGAAGAGGGCGCCCATGCCCGATGCCTTCAGCACCGTCGAGGTCTCCGCGAGGCTGTAGAGGTAGCCCATCGTGGCGCCGAACATCACGCCGTACGCGAGGGCGCGGACCTCGGTGATCATGCGGGACTGGCTGTGCATCAGGGCCAGCCCGAGGACCATGGTCACCGCGGTGGCGATCAGGCCGAGCACGAACGCGTGGAGGCTGGACGAGCCGGTGCTGTGGTCGAGCAGTGCCGCGTAGATGCCGTAGGCGATGCCGCCCGCGACGGGGACGACGGTCGTGACGGCCAGGTGGTGGCGGGGCGCCGCGGCCGTGGTGGCCGTGGAGCGGGTGCGAGCGTGCGTCTGCATGACGGCTCCTCTCTCTCGCCCTCCCTCCAGGCGACACCCGGGCGCGGCGGGCGTCAACCGGAGCCGAGATCCTTCTCGTCCCCGGAGCCGAGATCCTTCTCGTACCAGGCCACGTCCCAGTAGCGGCCGAATTTGCGGCCGACCTCCGCGAACGTACCGACGTGCCGGAAGCCGAAGCGGGCGTGCAGGGCCGCCGAGCCGGGGTTGGGGAGCGCGATGCCCGCATACGCGCGGTGCACGTCCTCGCCCTCCAGGGCCTCGAAGAGCGCCTTGTACAGCAGGGTGCCGACGCCGCGGCCGGTCGCTTCGGGGGCGAGGTACACCGTCGTCTCCACGGACGTGCGGTATGCGGCCTTCGGGCGGAAGGGGCTGGTGGTCGCGTACCCGAGGAGGCGCCCCTCCCGCGCGCCCGCGCTCTCCCGGGCAACCAGAAGGCGGTGCGGGCCGTCTTCGGGGTGGGAGAGGAGCCATGGCCTCCGCTCTTCGGGGGTGAAGGGCTCGGTGTCGAATGTGATCGCTGTCTCACGGACGTAGTGGTTGTAAAGCTCCGTGAGGGCTGCCAGATCGGCCTCGGCGCCTGGCCTGACCTGCACTTCCCCGCACTCCAGCGGCATGCGGCCTCCTTCGGTGGGCACGCAGGGTACTGCATGATCAGAAAAACGACGGGTCGCCATGGGAATTCTGTCCGGTTTCCAGCCGTTGTTTCCATCAGACGGGGGCACCCGGCCCCGGCAGACAGCAGGGATCAGGTGTCCCGGCCGCCACCATCCCGCGACCGACTCATCGCAAAGGGAGCACACGCATGGCAACCCGTGCCGTCGCCCGTCGTCAGCCCACGACCAGCGGTGCTGAGACGGCAAACAGCGTTCGCGCCGTAGGCGGGGAGATCGCCGACCGCGACCTGGTCGGCATGTACCTCGACGAGATCGCGCGCACGCCCTTGCTCGACGCCGCGAAGGAGGTCGAGCTGTCGCAGACCATCGAGGCGGGTGTCTATGCCCGGCAGATCCTGGACGGCGAGGTGACCGACGGCAACGCCGCCGGCGCGACGCCCGAGGAGCTGCAGGCGCTGGTCGACGAGGCCGAGAAGGCCAAGGACGTCTTCATCCGTTCCAACCTCCGCCTGGTCGTAGCGGTCGCCCGCCGTTACCCGCGCAGCGGTCTGCCGCTGCTGGACCTGATCCAGGAGGGGAACGCCGGCCTGGTGCGCGCGGTCGAGAAGTTCGACTACGCGAAGGGCTTCAAGTTCTCCACGTACGCGACGTGGTGGATCCGCCAGGCGATCACGCGGTCCATCGCCGACCAGTCCCGTACGATCCGGCTGCCCGTCCACCTGGTCGAGGAGCTGGGCCGGATCCGCCGTGTGCAGCGCGAGTTCAACCGCGAGCACGGCCGCGACCCGGAGCACGCGGAGATCGCCGCCGAGCTGGGCGCCAAGCCCGAGCGGATCAGCGACGTCCTGGACTGGGCCCGCGACCCCGTCAGCCTGAACATGTCCGTGGACGACGAGGGCGAGACGCAGTTCGGTGACCTCCTGGAGGACACCTCCGCGGCGTCGCCCGAGCAGTCCGTGCTCACGCTGCTGCGCAGCGAGGAGCTGGAGGACCTGATAGACCGCCTCGACGGCCGCACCGCCTCGATCATCAAGGCGCGGTACGGCATAGAGGACGGCCGCGAGCGGACCCTGACCGAGGTCGGCAAGCAGCACGGCCTGACCCGTGAGCGGATCCGCCAGATAGAGAAGCATGCGCTGCTGGAGCTGAAGCGCATGGCGCACGACACCGGCTTCGACGCCGCAGCGTAAACGCTTCTTCACCCCATAACGGGACCTCGCCGCAGAGCGTCCCCCCAGTACGAGCCCCGGCACCCTCCCCCGAGTGCCGGGGCTCTCTGCTGTCTGTCCGTCGACCGGAAGGGCCGTCAGGCCCGTCGTGCCCGTTTGTGTCTGTCCATTGCCCGAGTCTGTTTACTTTGCAGAAATCCGGGCGTAGCCTGCTGGTGAAACCACACGTTCGGGCATCGCACGGACAGGAACGGAACGGACCCAGGTCGCATGTACGCAGCGGAACGACAGCAGGAGATCCTGCGCCTCGCCCGGGACAGCGGGCGGGTCGACGTCCTCTCCCTCGCCGAGGAATTCCAGGTCACCGCAGAGACTGTGCGGCGCGACCTGAAGGCCCTGGACCGCGCCGGACTGGTCCGGCGGGTGCACGGCGGCGCCATACCGGCGGGCCGGCTGGACTTCGAACCGGACCTCGCCGAGCGGGACACCGTCGCGGCCGACGAGAAGGACCGCATAGCGCGCGCCGCGCTCGCCGAGCTGCCCGACGACGGCAGCGTGATCCTGGACGCGGGCACCACCGCGGCCCGACTGGCCGCCGAGTTCCCGCTGGAGTCCGACGTCACCGTCGTGACCCACGGCCTCCCGGTCGCCGCCCGCCTGGCCGACCACCCCGGGCTCACCCTGCACCTCGTCGGCGGCCGCATCCGGCACCGCACGCGGGCCGCTGTCGACGACTGGGCGCTCCGCGCCTACCGCGAGATCAACGCCGACGTCCTCTTCCTCGCGACGAACGGCTTCTCGCTGGAAGGCGGCCTGACCACGCCCGACCTCGCCGAGGCCGCCGTCAAGCGGGCGGTGATCGCCGCCGCCCGGCGGGTCGTACTGATCGCCGACTCCTCGAAGTTCGGGCAGCAGCACTTCGCCCGCTTCGGCGACCTCTCCGATGTCGACGTCCTGATCACCGACACCGGGCTCAGCCCCGAGAACGCCCTCGCCATCGAGCGCGCGGGCACGGAAGTAGTACGCGCATGATCCTCACCGTCACTCCCAACCCCAGCCTGGACCGCACGTACGAGGTGCCCGCTCTGGAGCGCGGCGCCGTGCTGCGGGCCGGCGCCGACCGGGTCGACCCCGGCGGCAAGGGCGTCAACGTCTCCCGGGCGGTCGCGGCCGCCGGGCACGAGACGCTCGCCGTGCTGCCGGTCGGCGGCCCGGCCGGGCAGGCGCTCGCGAACCTGCTGGTGGCCGAGGGGATCGAGGTCGCGCCGGTCCCGGTCGCCGGGGCCACCCGCTCCAACATCGCGGTCGCCGAGCCCGACGGCACCCTCACCAAGATCAACGCGGCCGGTCCCGAGCTGTCGGCGGCCGAGTCCGAAGCGCTGCTGGAGACCGTGCGGGAGCGCTCGGCGGGTGCCGCCTGGATCGCCTGCTGCGGCAGCCTGCCGCGCGGGCTCGCCCCCGAGTGGTACGCCGATCTGGTCGCCCGCGCGCACCGGGCCGGGGCCCGGATCGCCCTGGACACCTCGGGCCCGTCGCTGACCGCGGCGCTGCGCGAGCGCCCCGACGTGGTCAAGCCCAACGCCGAGGAGCTGGCTCAGGCCGTCGGCCGGCCACTCGCCACGATCGGCGACGCGGTGAAGGCCGCGGAGGAGCTGCGCGCGCTGGGAGCGGTGGCGGTGCTCGCCTCGCTCGGCGCGGACGGGCAGCTGCTGGTCGACGCGACCGGTACGTACTACGGCACGGCCGAGGTGGATGCCGTACGAAGCAACGTCGGTGCGGGGGACGCCTCGCTGGCGGGGTTCCTCGCTGCCGGCGGTTCGGGGGAGCGGGCGTTGGCCTCGGCCGTGGCGCATGGCGCGGCGGCGGTGCAGCTGCCGGGCAGTGTGATGCCTACGCCCGACGATCTGCGGCCGTCGGACGTGACGGTGACGGATGTGGTCCCGTTGGACCGCCCCTTGACGGAGGCCGTGTCATGAACGGTTCTGTACGCCGGGGTTGCCCGGCAGACGTTTGTCCTCAATCGCCGGACGGGCTGGATGTCGCCCGGACGGGCCGGGAATACAGAGGGAGCCCGCGATGAGTGAGCTGATCACCGCGGATCTGGTCGATCTGGACCTGTCCGCCGACACCAAGGAAGCGGCCGCCAGGTCGCTGGCCGAACGGATGGTGGCGGCCGGTCGCGTCACCGACCTGGAGGGATTCCTCGCGGACGTGGCCGCGCGCGAGGCCCAGATGCCCACCGGCCTGGACGGCGGCATCGGCATCCCGCACTGCCGGAGTGCCCATGTCACCGAGCCGACGCTGGCCTTCGGGCGCAGCGCCACCGGCATCGACTTCGGTGCCGCGGACGGCCCGGCCGACCTGGTCTTCCTGATTGCGGCGCCGACCGGCGGCGACGCCGACCACCTGTCGATCCTCTCGACGCTGGCCCGGCACCTGATGGACGAGGAGTTCACCGGCGCACTGCGCTCGGCGGACGACCCGGAGCGGGCGGCCGCGCTGGTACGGGGCGATGAGCCCGAGGCCGCCGAGCCCGCGGCGGAGGCGGCGGAGCCGGAGTCCCCGGCAGCAGAGTCCCCGGCAGCGGAGACCCCGCAGACGAGCGAGGCCCCGGATGCCCCGCAGACCGAGGCCCCGCAGACCGGGGCGCCGGACGCCGGCGCCCCGGAGCCCGAGGCCGCGGGTGCGTTCAGGATTGTCGCCGTCACCTCTTGTCCCACCGGCATTGCGCACACCTACATGGCCGCCGAGTCGCTGACGAAGGCGGGCGAGGCCGCCGGCGTGGAGCTGGTGGTCGAGACGCAGGGGTCGGCCGGGTTCACCCGCCTCGACCCGGCGGTGATCGAGGCCGCCGACGGCGTGATCTTCGCGCACGACGTGGAGGTACGGGACCGGGAGCGGTTCGCGGGCAAGCCCGTGGTCGATGTCGGCGTGAAGGCCGGCATCAACCGCCCCGCCGAACTGATCGCCGAAGTACAGGAGAAGGCGGCGCGCGGCGAGGTCGGCGCGCCGGCCGCGCACCGCGACGCGCCCATGGACCGGGGCGGCGAGGAGACCGACGGCTACGGCACCCGGCTGCGCAAGTGGCTGATGACCGGCGTCAGTTACATGGTGCCGTTCGTCGCCGCGGGCGGTCTGCTGATGGCCCTGGCCTTCGCGATCGGCGGCTACGAGATCAACAAGGCGCCGTCCGTCGCCGAGCACTTCGTCTGGGCCGAGACCGGCAGCTGGGCCGCGCTGCTCTTCCAGATCGGCAACGTGGCCTTCACCTTCCTCGTGCCGGTGCTGGCCGGATTCATCGCGTACGGAATGGCCGACCGGCCGGGGCTCGTACCGGGCTTCGTCGGCGGCTCGATCGCGCTGACCATCAACGCGGGCTTCCTCGGCGGTCTGATCGCCGGTCTGATCGCGGGCGCGGTGGTGATGGCCATCCAGCGGGTCCGGGTGCCGGCGCCGCTGCGCGGCATCATGCCGGTGGTGGTGATCCCGCTGGTCTCCTCGGCCGTGGTCGGGTTCCTGATGTTCCTGGTGATCGGCAAGCCGATCGCCGCGCTTCAGAAGGCGCTGACCGACTGGCTGTCCGGCCTGACCGGCGCCAACGCGATCATCCTGGGCGTCATCCTCGGCCTGATGATGTGCTTCGACCTCGGCGGCCCGCTGAACAAGGTCGCGTACGCCTTCGCGGTCGGCGGCCTGGCCAACCCGAACGACGGCAGCCTGAAGGTGATGGCCGCGGTGATGGCGGCCGGCATGGTGCCGCCGCTGGCGATGGCGCTGGCCACGACGGTGCGCGGCAGGCTGTTCACCAAGGCCGAGCGGGAGAACGGCAAGGCCGCCTGGGTGCTGGGTGCTTCGTTCATCACCGAGGGCGCGATCCCGTTCGCCGCGGGCGACCCGCTGCGCGTCATCCCGGCCTCGATGGCGGGCGGCGCGGTGACCGGTGCGCTGTCGATGGCATTCGGCTGCACGCTGCGCGCCCCGCACGGCGGCATCTTCGTGGTCCCGCTGATCGGCCAGCCGCTGCTGTACCTGGTGGCGATCGCCGCCGGCGTGGTCGTCAGCACGGCCCTGGTGGTCGGCCTGAAGGGGATGCGCAAGACCGGTACGGAGGCGGCGGTCCCCGCCGTGGAAGGCGAGCCGCAGTCGGCCGCCGAGACGAAGCGGGAGCCGGTCGCGGCCTGATCACCGCCCCCCAAGAACACACCACCCCGCTGCCAGTGCCCGGCAGCGGGGTGGTGTACGTCTGCGTGCGACGTTGTGGGTCAGGCGGCGCTACCGGCCGTCCACTCGTCCCACGACATGTTCCAGCCGTTGAGGCCGTTGTCGGGCTTGATGGTCTTGTCCGGGGAGTTCTTCACCACGACCACGTCACCGATGAGCGAGTTGTCGTAGAACCACTTGCCGGGGGTGTCGCTGTTGGCGCCCTTCGCGTCCCGCAGACCCACGCAGCCGTGGCTGGTGCCCGCCTGGCCGAAGATCGAGGGCGAGCCCCAGTAGTTGCCGTGGATGAAGGTGCCGGACGTGGACAGCCGCATGGCGTGCGGCACGTCCTTGATGTCGTACTCGCCCTTGCCGTCCTTCTTGGTGAAGCCGACCGTCGAGCCGTCCATCCGGGTCTCCTTGAACTTCTCCGAGATCACCATCTGACCGTTGTAGGTCGGGTTCTCGGGGCTGCCGCCGGAGATCGGGATCTTCTTGAGGGTCTTGCCGTCCCGCTCGACCGTCATCATCTGGGTCTTCATGTCGACGGTGGAGACCTGGGAGCGGCCGACGGTGAAGCTGACCGTCTTGTCCTGAACGCCGGTGACGCCGTTCGCGCCCTCCACGCCGTCCAGGTCGATCTTCATCGTGACCTTGGAGCCGGCCTTCCAGTAGTCCTTGGGACGGAAGTCCAGGCGCTGGTTGCCGAACCAGTGGCCGACGACCTGCTGGCCGCTGCTGGTGGTCACCGTGATGCGCGACTGCACGGCCTTCTGGTCGGTGATGGCCTTGTCGAAGTTGAACGAGACCGGCATGCCCACGCCGACGGTCTTGCCGTCGTCCGGGGTGTAGGTGCCGATGAAGCTGTTGGAGGGCGACACCGTGGTGAACGTGGCGTTCTCGGCCGCCGAACGGCCCTTGGCGTCCTTGGCCTTGGCGGCGAGCTGGTACTTCGTACCGCGCTCCAGCTGGACGTCCGGCTTCCAGCCGGAGCCGTCGGCGGATATGGATCCGGCGACCTTCTCACCGGTGTCCACCCGCGTCAGCGTCACCTTGGTCAGCTTGCCGCCGCTGACCTTCACGTTCGTTCCGTTGATACTGGCGCCGCTGGAGCCGTCCTTGGCCGACACCTTGATCTTGGCGTCGGAGGCGTCCTTGGCGGCCGCGGCGTCGGCGCCGGCCTGCCCGTCCTTGTTGTTCGCGCCCGAGGCGTCACCGCCGCAGGCGGTCAGGGCCAGGGCGCCGACTGCGAGCAGTGCCGCCGCCGCGAGGCCGCGCCGCCGCGAGCGCGAAGTGCGGGGCTGTGCGGGCGCTGCGTTGTCCGGCGTTGTCACGAGCTGCTCCAGGCAAGAGTGTTGGTCCACTGTTCTTAAACAGCGACTGTGAGCCGTTTTGGTTGCAACTCTCCATATCTTGTGACCGATGTCACACGAGTGGGGGAAGTGGCTGGTCGGAGGGTCCGGCCAGCCACTCGCGGAGCTGCGTTCCGTGCTCGTCCAGCCGCGGCGGTGCGACCGGTTCGGCCACCGGCGTACGGGACAGTCGCAGAGGGCTGCGTACTTGAGGTATCCGTTCCGCGCCGACGGGAACGATCGGATCAAGCCCCAGTCCCGCCGCGAACTCCAGGGCCTCGCTCAAGGTGTTGACGGGCCCACAGGGCACCGACGCCCGGCCGAGCCGCTCCGTCCAGCCCCGCGCGGTGTCGGCCGCCAGCCGCGCCTCCAGCTCCTTCACCAGCTCCGTGCGGTGCACCACCCGGTCGGGATTGGTCGCGAACCGCGCGTCCTCGGCCAGCTCCGGGGCGCCCAGCGCCGCTGCCAGCGCCCGGAACTGACGGTCGTTCCCCACCGCCACCGCCAGCAGCCCATCACGGCAGGCCAGCGTCTCGTACGGCGCGATGCTCGGGTGCCGGTTGCCCATCGGGCCCGGGTCGCGGCCGGTCGCCAGGTGCCCGGACGCCTGGTTGACCAGCGAACCCAGCAGGGAGGACAGCAGGTTCACCTCGACGTGCTGCCCCTGGCCCGTACGGTCCCGGTGGCGCAGCGCCGCCAGGATGCCGGTCGTGGCGTCCTTCGCGGTCAGTACGTCCACCAGCGCCACGCCCGCCTTCAGGGGCGGGCCGCCGGGCTCGCCCGTGATGCTCATCAGCCCGCCGACCGCCTGCACGACAAAGTCGTATCCGGGCAGGTGGGCGCCCTCACCCGAGCCGAAGCCGGTGATCGAGCAGTGCACCAGGCCCGGGTTGGCGGCGAGGGAGGAGACCGGGTCCAGGCCGTACTTGGCGAGCGCGCCGGGCCGGAAATTCTCGATCAGGACATCGGCCCGCACGGCCAGTTCACGGGCCGCCTCCGCGTCGTCCGGCGCGGAGAGGTCCAGGGCGAGGCCGCGCTTGGAGCGGTTGGCGGCGTCGAAGTACGCGGCCGTGCCGTCGGCCGCGAAGGGCGGCCCCCAGGCCCGGGTGTCGTCACCGGCGCCGGGTCGCTCCACCTTGACGACCTGGGCCCCCAGGTCCGCCAGGGTCGCGGCGGCCAGCGGCCCCGCCAGTACCCGGCTGAAGTCGGCGACGAGCACGCCGTCGAGCGGCTTCGGCTGGTCCGTACACTCCACGCGCACTCCTCCGTCATGGTGATCCGGTCGCCCGGTCACCCGTATCGGTGGTCCGGTTGTCGTATCGGGTGAGTGGTGCGCCGCCATGCTCGCGGACGATCTTGGCTGGACGGAACCCGCCGATGCGTCCAACGCGCACCACCCGACTCGTCCGTGCAGGAGTGGTGGGGACGTACCGGCGAAACGGGCGGAAGCCGGGACACCGCGCCGCCGGCCGCCGGATGCTTACGGGGATGGCGCGGAATTGTGGCGGAATTCTTTCGGTGTTTCCGGCGATTCTTGAGGGCCTCGCACCTGATGCGGTGGGATGAGGGATGGTTGCGGCGTGATGCGGGAAGAACCCTGAGTGATGCAGGAAGGTCCGGTAGTGGTGGGAGATGCATCACTTCGGGCCTTAAGTCCTATAAAAACCTGTCATAAAACCTGAGGCGTGGTGTCTACTGATCCGCGTCAGCCGCCGGTGCCCTGCGCGCCGGTGCAGCGCCACGCCCGTACGTCATGGAGGACTGGATGCTCCCCTCCGTCTCGACCCTGCAGCAGATCGGCCTGGCCGTGCTGCTGCTCGCGACCCTCGCCTGGGCCATTGGGCTGGTCCGGACCGTGCGCCGGGACCGTCGGGCACCCCAGCCGCCGGGCGCGGGCGCGGCCCCACGGCTGCTCAAGGCCGTACCGCGGCAGGTCGTCCCGCCGTCGGAGAGCGTGGAGCTGACTGCGGCCGAGCGCGAGGCGTTCGCCGGACTCGTACGGGAACTGACGCGCGGTCACTGACCCGAGAATGCGGGGCTGCCGGGCGCGGCCCTCAGCTGATCGGGCCGAGCTTGAGCAGCGCCAGCGACGCCAGCATCTGTACCGCCACCGCACCCGCCGACCGCAGCGTCGGCAGATGGTGCTGGCCCCGTATGAGCAGCACGGCCAGCGCGCAGCCGAAGCCCCATGTCGTCAGCGCCACCGCCTGCGCGACGGGATGACCCTCCGGCAGCAGGAACGACAGCGCGAGCCGCGGCAGGTCCGTCACCCAGAACACCACGATGAACAGGCTGACCGTCGGCCGGAGCCGGCCGTTGCCGCCGAGGGTGCGTGCTATGGCGTGTGTGACCAGCCCCAGCCCCAGGCTCGCGGCCAGCACGCCCGCCTCGGTGAGCCCCGCGAGCTGCCACACCACGTCCCGCGGCCCGGTATGCCACTGCGCGCGCAAGGACTTCGACGCCAGCAGCCCGAGCGCGCCGCCGACCAGCGACAGCAGGACCGCCGCGCTCCACGCCCCACGGTCGCGCGCCTCGTCCAGTACCTCCACCGGCCGGTACCACAGTCCCAGGATCAGCCGGTGCCACCACAGCCGGCGCCGCTTGGCGGCGGGCTGGGGTGCGGAGGCCGGCTGGACGAGGGTGGGCGGCGGTACGGGCATACGGCCGTTTCTACCACCGGGATTCGCGCGGGGACGAGGCAGGGACCGGTGGGCGCGGCAGGGCCGGTGCGGTACCGCTCAGGTCCCGTACCGGCCTATAACGCTCAGCCCCGTACCGGCCGATACCGCTCAGGTCCCGTACAGGTCGGTGTACGAGGGGAAGACGCCGCCCGGGCCGTCCACGCCCTCCGCCGCCAGCATCGCCTTCACGACGGCGCGGGTCAGCGCGTCGGCGCCGGCCGCCAGGATCTCGTTGACCGCTCCGGCGTCGGCGTGCACGGCGAACGCCGGGTCGCTCTCTGCGCTCTCCGGCGCTGCCGCCCGCTCCCCGGTAGCGAGCGCGAAGACCGTGTCCCCGTCCGAGAGCAGATGCACCGGACGTATGGCCCGGGCCAGCCCGTCGTGCGCGGTGCCCGCCAGCTTCTGCGCCTGGGCGCGGGTCAGGGCGGCGTCCGTGGCGACGACGGCGAGGGTGGTGTTCAGCGGCGGGCGCGCGGAGGCCGCCGAGCGTGCCGCCGACTCCGCGCGGGCGGCGGCCAGCCGGCGGGTCGCCTCCGTGTGCGTCTCGGGCGCGGGCGGCCGCGCGGTGCCCTGGAACAGCCGTCCGTAGAGCATCCCGGTCACCGGGTCGACCGGCGAGCCCGCCGCGTTGACCGCCGCGAGCACCGCGACCGTCACTCCCGACGGCAGGACGATGCTCGCCGTGCCGATGCCGCCCTTCAGGCCGCCGGCCACCGCGCCCGTACCGGCACCCACGTTGCCCTGCGCCACCGCCGATCCGGGCGCGCCGCGGTGCGCCGCCTCGATCGCCGCGCGGCCGAGCGCCGCGTCCGGGCGGGCCCGCCAGTCGCCGCCGCGCCCCAGGTCGAAGAGGGCGGCGGCCGGCACCACCGGCACCACCTGCGCGGGATCGGGACCCACCTGGAAGCCCCGGCCGTGGTCCTCCAGCCAGCCCGCCACACCCGAGGCCGTGTCCAGCCCGAAGGCGCTGCCGCCGGTCAGTACCACGGCGTCCACGCGCTGTACGAGATTGCGCGGGTCCAGGGCGTCGGTCTCGCGGGTGCCGGGGCCACCGCCCCGTACGTCGACGGCGGTGACCGCGCCGCCCTCGGGCGCGAGGACGACCGTCGTGCCGGTGAGATGGCCCGCGTCCGTGCGCTGCGCGTGCCCGACCCGGAGCCCCGGTACGTCGGTCAGCGCGTCGTGGGGGCCGTGCGGGGTGAGGGACTGCTCGGTACCCGCGCCGAGGGACTGTCCAGTACGTGTGGGGTCGGCCATGGTTCATGCGTACCACGGGCGCGCGGCGCCGGAGGGGATTGTCCGGGACCGGTCTCAGCGGCCCGACGGGCCCATCACGATGACGGGGTGTTCGGCCGGATCCAGCGTCCGCAGCAGCTCGCGCATCACCTCGGCCTTGAGGCTGATGCAGCCCTGGGTGGGGCCGTCGTGGTCGACGTGCAGCCAGACGCCGCCGCCCTTCGCTGCGCCCTGGGGGCGCCGCGGGTCCAGCGGCGAGGAGCCCGGCACGCGGTTGTAGTCGATCGCGATGACGTAGTCGAACGAGCCGGCCAGTGGCTCGCCCTCCACGCCCGATCCGCTGGCGACGAAGGAGGGGTTGTGGTCGTACGGGAGCTTCGTGCCGCGCGGTGGGGCCAGCTTGCCGCCCGCGTCGCTCAGCGTGAAGACGCCCTCGGGCGAGCGCAGATCGCCGTAGCGGTGGTCCTTCGTCCAGCCCTTGGCGGCGTTGTGCGCGGCCCACGCCGTGCCGCCGCGCCACTTCTCGGAGTCCTTGGCGCGGGTGTAGAGCGTGACGGTGGAGTCGTGCGAGTCGGCGTCCTCACCCGTGACGACGAGGACCTGCCGGGACTCGGCCGGGATGCGGTCCCGGGTGGCCGCGTCGAGGCCGGGGATGTGGCCCGGCTCCGTACGGACGGGGGAGCCCTGCTTGAGGCCGGTGGGCCGTTGCTTGGAGGAGGCGGTCGCGGTGGGCCCGTCCTGTGCCGTCACCGAGACGCCGTGGGTGCGCTGGTCGTCCCCCGAGGCGGGCCAGGCGCACAGCGCGGTGCCCATCAGGACCACCACGGCCGCGCCGCCGACGGCCTTGCCGCGTCGGGACAGGCGTATTCGCTCACTGGGCTGGGCGTGCCGGCCTGCCATGGTGTGACAACTCCTCGCGCGACGGCGCTTCGTGGGCATAAAAGGGGGCAATATGCACCCTACCCTTCACAGGGTGGGTTTAGCCCCGCGGGCCCCTTCTTCCGCTTGTTCTGCACATCATGCCGTGTGGTGATCGGTGCCGGTGCGGAACGGGTATCCACCGGTGCGGGGCGGACAGTTGGCGCGGCGTACTGTACGGCGGCCCGGGCGACGGCTGCCTCCCGGTCGCCGGGGGTTGACCGGATTTCGTGCCCGGTGGTGCGCGGGGTGGTGCGGCGGGGGCGGGCACCATGGAAAGCCGGGGATGCGGTGACGGTGGAGACGGCGAGAGCGGCGGGAGGACCGGCGGTGGCGGAGTCGTACGACGGGGACGTGCCGACCGGTACAGGGGATGAGCAGCGCGTATCCGAGGGTCAGGGGCCGGTGCCGGGGCGCGCCCCGGAGGGCCGTGTCCCGGCCGCCCCGGCGCCGAAAGGCCGCGCGGACCTCGCCGGCCGCCCCGACCTCGACCGGCTGCTGCGCCGCTTCTACACCGCCGCCTTCGCCGATCCGCTGATCGGCCCGTTCTTCACCGACGTCGCGGGCACCGACCTGACGGCGCACCTGCCGGCGATCACCGACTTCTGGGAGCGGGCGCTGTTCCGCACCGCCGACTACCGCGGCGACGTCTTCGCCGCGCACGCCGTCCTGCACCGCCTCCGGCCGCTGACCGCCGCGCACTTCGGCCGCTGGGTCCAGCTGTGGCACGCCACCGTGGACGGGCTGCACGCCGGGCCGCGCGCCGAACGGGCCAAGACGCAGGGCGAACGGCTCGCGGTCGCGATGCTGCGTCGCCTGTACGGCCCGTCCGCCGGCACCGGAGGCGGCACCGGCGGCTTCGTGCCGCTGGCCGCTCTGCGGCTGCGGGCGGCGGGGCCGCACGTACAGCCGGCGGCTCTGTAGTACGTGTCGTACGTACGGCAGTCGGCTACCCACCGCCGGCCACGGCCCGGGGCGCCGTCCGCTCCGCCGGTACCGACTCCACGATCGAGGGGAAGGCGGGCGTGGACAGTACGCGGGTCAGCCGGAAGTCCGCCGCCGAGAGCAGCGTGGCGTACTCCTCGGCGGTCCGCTCCTTGCCGTCGAGGACCGCCATCATCGCCACGTCCATCGCCTTGCCGTAGTGCGGCGCGTTGCCCTGCGGCAGCACCGAGTCGATGATCAGCAGCCGCCCGCGCGTCGGGACCGCGGCCCGTACCTGGCGCAAAATGTCGACACACGCGGTGTCCGGCCAGTCGTGCAGTACGTGCTTCAGTACGTACACGTCGCCGCCCTCCGGCACGGCGGTGAAGAAGTCGCCCGCCTCGGCCCGCCAGCGGCCCGCCAGCTCCGGTACGTCCAGCAGATGCCGGGCGATCGCCGGCTCCTGGTCGTAGAGCACCCCGGAGAGCGAGGGGTGGAGCTCCAGGACGGCGCGCAGCAGACCGCCCCGGCCGCCGCCGACGTCGACCACCGTGCTGCCCTCGGGGAACGGATAGCTCTCCGCGACCAGCCCGTCCACCGGGCCGGACAGCGACGCCATTCCCGTGTCGAACAGCTCGCGCGTCCCGGAGTCGGCGGCCAGGAACTCGAAGAGCGGCGCCCCGAAGAGCCGGTCGAACGACGGCCCGGCGGACCGCACCGTCTCCGCGAGCGCGGCCGAGGACCGCCGGAACGTCTCGTCGGTCATCATCAGCACCGCGTCGCGCAGCGAGTGCGGCACGTCCGAGCGGAGCGGCTGCGCCGCCGGCGTCAGCCGGAAGGCGCCGGTCGAGTCCTCGCGGAAGATGTCCCGAGTGGCGAGGTAGCGCAGCACGCGCCGCAGGTGGGGGCCGTGTGTGCCGGTGGCCTCGGCGAGCTGGTCGGCCGTGCGCGGACCGGCCGCCAGGTGGTCGGCGACGCGGTACTCGACCGCGGTGCGCAGGGCGGCGGAGAACAGGTGCCCCAGCGCGTGCTCCATCAGAAAGGCGACCGGGTCCTCCGGCGTCCGGCCGTCGGCCGGGCGGTCCGCCGGCCGGCCCGTGGGCCGGCCGGTCGATGACGTGGTCAACATCTGCCTCCCGTCACTCACCGAGGTGAGAGCTGGCGTCCGGGCCGAGGTGGCCGGCCGGACCGTCCCGCACCGGACGACCACCTCGGCCCGCACCGGACGACCACCGTGGCAGCGCCCGGCCCGCCTGTCACCGGTACCTCCCGCACCACCCGCGAACTCCGGCCATCAGCTGCGTTCCACTGAGGGTGATCCGTGCCTTCCGTCCCTTTCCGTCGCGTGGCACGCGGCGGCCGCCGAACGGGCCCCGCCCCCTGTGCGGTACGGGTGTTACGTGATCGAATACGGCACATGAGCGATCGTGCGCGTGAGATGGTCCTGGCCCCGCTCGACGCCCGCATGGCGGACCTCGAAGCCCTCTACGAAGATCTGCACCGGCACCCCGAACTGTCCTTCCAGGAGACCCGCACCGCCGCCGAAGCCGCCCGTCGCCTGGAGGCCGACGGCTACGACGTACTCACCGGCATCGGCCGCACTGGCGTCGTGGGTGTACTGCGCAACGGCGAGGGACCGACGGTCCTGCTCCGCGCCGACATGGACGCGCTGCCCGTGACCGAGCGGTCCGGCCTCCCGTACGCCTCCACCGAACCGGGCGTGATGCACGCCTGCGGCCACGACGTGCACGTCACCTGCCTGACCGGCGCGGCCGGGCTGCTCGCCGCCGGACGCGACCACTGGTCCGGCACCCTCGTCGTCCTCTTCCAGCCCGCCGAGGAGGAGGGCGGCGGCGCGCAGAAGATGATCGACGACGGCCTCTACAGCAAGGTCCCGGTGCCGGACGTGGTCTTCGCCCAGCACGTCGCGCCGCTCGGGGCCGGCCTGATCGCGTACCACGACGGCGCCTGCATGGCCGCCGCCGACAGCCTGCGCATCACCTTCCACGGCACCGGCGGCCACGGCTCCCGCCCCGAGACCACGGTCGACCCGATCCTGATGGCCGCCTCGTTCGTGCAGCGGGTGCAGTCCGTCGTCGCCCGCGAGACCGCGCCCAGGGAGCAGGCCGTCGTCACCGTCGGCTCCTTCCACGCGGGCGACGCCCCGAACGTCATCCCCGACCGGGCCACCGTCCAGCTCAGCATCCGCACCTTCGACGAAGAGGTACGCGCCCGGGTGCTGGCCGCCGTCGACCGGATCGCCCGCGCCGAGGCCGCCGCGTCCGGCGCCGCGCGCGCCCCCGAGACGGAGACCCTCGCCACCTTCCCCGTCACCCGCAACGACTCCGAGGTGCTGCGCGAGGTCAACGCCGCCTTCGCCGGCCTCTTCGGCGACCAGGCGCTGTTCCCCTTCGACCCGGCCTCCGGCAGCGAGGACGCGGGCCTGCTCGCCACGGCGGCGGACGCCCCGCTGTACTACTGGTGGCTCGGCGGCTGGGACCCGGCCGCCTTCCGCAAGGCGATGGAGGCCGGCCGCCTCTCCCAGGACATCCCCTCCAACCACTCGGCACACTTCGCACCGGTCCAGCAGCCGACGCTGTCGATGGGCACGCGGGCATTGGTGGCGGCGGCGATGACCCGGCTGGGGAAGGACGGTGCAGCGGAGGAGGGGGCGGCGGAGGA
>NZ_NHSG01000160.1:0-19527 GCF_020024005.1 Streptomyces purpurogeneiscleroticus | reverse complement strand
CCCGAGCCCCGGCTCCGCCCCGGCCTCCAGCGGCGCTCCGCCCCCGACAACGGAAAAAGCCCCAGGTCACGGTGTGACCTGGGGCTTCCCCTCGCCGAGCCGCCTAAGGGAATCGAACCCTTGACCTACGCATTACGAGGGGTGCAAGCGTGTGTCGGACAGTGATGCGTGATCATGTTCAGTCCTGTTTTGCCAGGTCAGAGTCTTGCCGGACTTGGCGGCGTGGCGCTCGATCCAACGGGTGCCATCCCGTTCCGCTCACGCATCGCTCACGCACGACAGCGTGGTGACCACTACCTCTCATCATGCTGGGGTCAGCGGTGTTCCGGGTTGGTTGTGGAGCGAGGCATTGGGTGGCGCAACCAGGGGCACAGGACGCCCCATTCCGCCTGACGAGACATCACCGCGATGATGTCTCGTCATGATGGAGCTTGTGGTCGCCTTGGTGGCTGCCGTGTCGGCCTGGCCGGCACGGTCGTCGGTGCAGGCTTCGGCAACAGCGGCTTCAGGCGTACGAAGGTTTCCTGGCAGTCCGGGACGAGCGTCTTCGCCCTCATTGCCTCTGCAGATCTGCCGGGAGACTCCGGATCACCGGGCGCGAACCCGCCGAAGGAAGCTGCTGACCGCATGGCAGAAAGTGCGCCCAGGCTCCACATCCTGGGACCGACCGAGGTGGCTCAGGCGGCGGAAGAGCTCGCCGAGAGCATCCGGCGCGACGTGGACATAGCCACCGAACTCAAGGAACTGGCAGAGTCAACGGTTCCGGCAGCGACCGACCGGATGACCAACGGGACAGCACCACTCGTCCCACCGACTGCCGCCGTCGCGATGCCCGTCGTGCTGATGCCGTACGACGGGCCGCAACCACTCCGCCCTCCCGAATCGCAGCCACCGCCGGCCCATGACGACGGCGTTGACGGACACCGAGGCGCACTCGCACCCCCGCAGCACCACCCCGCGACCCCGGTCACGGCGAGCGCCGGCCGTCGAGGCGGGACGCGCTGGAAGACCCGCTCCGGCAGCGTTGATCGCCCTGGACATCACGGTCCCGAGCAGCAGGATGGGCGTGGCCTGCACGGTCACAGCAGGCCAGACGGTTCGCCAGGCCTGCACCGCCCCACGGCGAACAGCAGGACAACACCGGGCACGACGGCGGCCGCGACGAGCAGCAAGGGCCAGTACCGCGGCAACGCCGCCCCCCTGCTCCCCGACATCACCGACCGCCCCGCCGCGACCACGCTCCACGACCGCCTGCTGTCGGCCACCGCCGACCTGGACAACCCTCCCCTGTGAAAGCCTCGAACTTTGAGAGCACGGTCACGAGGCCGAGGGCAGGGCGATCTTCGAGGGCATCCGCCTCACCGCCCCGCGACCCGGCCCCCTGACTGATCGCTGCGGAATCCGTCGAAGCCCACGACGAACTGGAATCAGCGACCGAAACCCAGACGGAGGCCGCCCACCTGTTGCTGCAGGAGGGCACGGAACCTCTACGGCCGCCACCGCGTCCGCCGCATGGCCGCCGGAGAGGGGCGCGGGGGTGCGGGTCCACTCAGAACTACGACGCCTGTCACTGCGGCCCGGGGCCTGAAAACGGGCGACAGGGCTGATACGGCGATGCCCGAGGCTGCCTGCATCGGCGGTACGGCCGGCAGGCGGAATCCGGTGCGGCAGCGCTCGGCCCCGTGATGGAATCGACACGACAGCCGTAGTTCGGCGGCTCGACCGCCACGGACTCGACTGTCGTCGGGACCGAGCCACGATCGTGAGGCACAGCCGCCTTGAGCACAATGAAGCTGTCGTCGCGCTCCGTCTCCGCACGCATGAGCAGGCAGGCGAGCAAGGGCACGGCCGCCGAACTGCTGGTCCGACGCCTCCTGCACGCGGCCGGCCTGCGCTACCGCGTGGAGTACCCGGTGCCAGGCATGGCGCGGCGCCGGATCGACGTGGCGTTCACCTCGGTCGAAGTAGCTGTCCTGATCGACGGATGCTTCTGGCACGGCCGCCCCGAACACGCGACGCAATCGACGTCGAACGCAGAGTGGTGGCGCCAGAAGTTGGACCGCAACATGGCGCGTGATACGTAGACCACGGAGCACGTCGTAGCGGCCGGCTGGGAGGTGCAGCATGAAGCACCGGATGACGTGGCTCTCCGTATCGCGGCGGCGGTGGAGCGGCGGAAGGTCCAGCGGGGACGGGGGAGGAATCGTTGAGCGGACTGAGCTTTCTCGACGTGTGCTCGGGGGCAGGTGGACTCGCTCTGGGGCTGGAACGAGTGGGCTTCACGCCTCGACTCCTCCTGGACAACGAGTCGTCCGCCTGCGACACGCTCAAAGCCAACCGGCTCCATTGGAACGTGCTGAAAGCGGACCTTCTCGACTTCGACCCCGTGGACCACCCCGAGGTGTACGACGTCGATCTGCTGGCAGCCGGTCTCCCCAGGGTGAGGTCGAGTGCGACGGTGACGCGCCAGTCGTCGAACATCGAGTTGCGCCTGATCGAGGCGACTGCCTATCTGGTCCACGCCGTCCAGCCACGTGCACTGATCATCGAGAACGTGCCCACCCTGGTCGACGAGGACTCCCTGGCGCCGATACGGGACTTCCTCCGCGAAGAGCTGGAGCACCTCGGCTACGCACTGACCTGGTTCATCCTGAACGCTTCCGACTTCGGAGTGCCCCAGGACCGCATGCATGGCATCCTCGTGGCCGTCAAGCAGCAGTGGGCGAGCGCCTTCCGGCCGCCCTGCCCCAGCGTCCACGAACACGTGTCGGTCGGAGAGGCGCTGGCGCCGTCGATGCGTTCCTGCGGTTGGCCGGACGCCGACCGTTGGGCGGCCCAGGCGACGCGTGTGGCACCGACCTTGGTGGGCGGATCCAAGACGCACGGAGGCCCCGACTTCGGACCGAGCGGCACGAAGGCCAAGTGGCGACGGATGGGGGTCTACACGAAGTCGTTCGGGAACGAGCCGCCCGGCCCCGACTTCACGTGGGATCCGTCACTCGGGGACGACGGACTGGTACGGATCACGGTGGACCAGACCGCCCTCCTCCAAGGCTTCCCCGAAGCGTGGGAGATCTCCGGCCGCAAGACCGCCCGGTACCGCCAGATCGGGCACGCGACCCCGCCGCCTGTCGGAGAGGCGCTGGGACGGGCTCTCGCCGAAGCGTTGAACGGGGATCCGGGAGTCCCCGCGGCCGGCTAAACTTCCACCACATGACCAGTTCGGCGCACCACCAGTCCATCCTCGACAAGCCCTTTGTCCTGGACCTCTTCGCAGGACCCGGAGGGCTGGATGTCGCTGGGCACGCGCTCGACATCCCGAGTCTCGGCATCGAGTGGGACAGAAGTGCGTGCCTCACGCGATACGCGGCCGGGCTGGATACCCTTCACGCCGACGTGAGCGCGGTACGCAGGGATTCCTTCGAGTCCCTGCCGCCGGAGATCAACGTGCTCGCAGGCGGCCCTCCGTGCCAGACGTACTCGGTGGCCGGGCACGGCGCCGGACGCCAGGCATTGGAGCGGGTCAAGGAGTACATCGAGCGGCTGATGGCGGGGGATCCCGACGAGGAGATCGACAAAGACCTGAAGAGGCTCAGCGATCCACGCACTGCACTGGTCCTCGAGCCCCTCCGATATGCCATTCAGGCGACCCGGAGCCCGAACCGGGAGAAGCGCCCGTACGACGTCATCGTCCTGGAACAGGTCCGCGAGGTCGAGGAGCTCTGGAAGCACTACGCCAAGGTGCTGGAAGAGACAGGGCTCCCCGACGGAACCAAGTACAAGGTCGTCGTCGATGTCCTCGATACCGAGACCTACGGGGTTCCGCAGACGCGGTCCCGCGCGGTGCTGATCGCCCGGCGTGAAGGGCTTGGTGAGCCCTCGCTTCCCTCGCCGACCCACCATTCCTACGAAGTCAAGGAATGGAACCGAAGGAACGGGAAGAATGAACACGACCAGGCCGCGGGCCAGGTCCATCAGCCGACTCTCTACAACGGCACCGGGCCGGAGGCCGAGGAGCACCAGGCAACAGACGAAGAGGCTCTGCTGCCCTGGAGGTCGATGGGTGAGGTCCTTGCGAACCCGGCGGGCTCACATCCGGGGCGCCGCGCTCCGTTCCTGGTTCGCTCGAACTACGGTAGCTCCAGCAACCCCGGGCGGCGAGGCGTGCGAAGCGAACAGCAGCCTGCCTTCACCGTCACCGGCAAAATCAGCCGCTTCGTAGTCTTCCAACACCTCGACGAGAACATCGTCTACGAGGGCCCGCGGTTCAGCATGAACGAGGCCGGGATGCTGCAGAGCTTCCCGCCGGACTATCCGTGGTCCGGTACTGCGCAAGCCCAGCAGGTAGGCAACGCCGTACCGCCGCTGTTCGGTGCGCACCTGCTGAGTTCCGCTCTCGGACTCCCCAAGCCGGACCCGGAGGAGCTGAGGAAGCCGTGGCAGGCGGCCACGGAGGAACAGCGGGCCAAGCTGCGAAGTAACGGCTGCGGGGCCGCCGACGCCTGCACCGACAGGTGCCCACAGCCCAAGGACCAGGTGCCGCCGCCCTCTTCCGTGCGTTCGCGCAAGAGCAAGAAGGCGCCGGCGAAGTAGTAGCCGAGGACGGCGCTTGGTCAGTCCCCGGTCTTCCTGCCCCTGACCGGCGCAGTCTCGAACAGCTCCGCGAAGTAGCTGGTGAGTGCGGCCACGGACTCCTCCCGCACGAGGTCCTCGTCTGGCCCCTTCGGAAGTTCGTACCGCTCGACCGGCGGCGCCGATTCCGCCTCCGCGATCCAGTCCCGCAATCTGGCAGGGTCTCTGGGCTCGTCCGGTGCGAGGACGTCGTAGGTGAGGGTCGCCCCGGCCGTGCTGATCGCGACGCAGAGACCGTTGATCTCTCGCCCGGTGGTGACAAGCCCGCTCTGCAGGAGACGGACCAGAGCCTGGGCAGTGGGACGGTGATCGATCACATCCATCCGCAGAACAGTGTGGACGAGGTCCTGATTTCCGCAGGCGGCCTGGACCGGCTCATAGTCCGACCCGTTCCGGAACAGCTCAGCCGCCCACCACAGACGGGAGAAGCACTGTCGATCCGCAGGGCCACGGAAGCGCTCTGCTGCGATGCGCCTCTCCGGCCTGTTCGCCGTCGGCTCCGATAGATGCCGCCAGGCCACATAGTCGGGAGCCACGGCCAGGGCGAGATGGTTCCACAGGCGCTTGTCCGCCGCCTCGCGCCGCGTGAGACGCAACGTGGCGTGGAGTCGTGGCGCGAGCCATGCATCAGCTCGGGTGCGGTCGTCCCGGAACTCGAACATGGCGTCCTCCACCAAGCTCCGGATCGGTTCGACCCACCACCTGGCATCGTCCTCGGGGAGCGGCTCGACGACCTTGGCGAGATCGATGCCGCCGTGAACCTGTTCGCCTTTGAGCAGTTCCTCGGTGAGGAACGGATCGACGGCCGAGGTGGCGAGCAGTCCCAAGCGCTCGGGTACGTGGGTCGGTTGGGTGATCACGTCTCACTCTCGCGGTTCATCTGTTCCAGGCTTCGGATGGCATAGGCGAGTGCCTTGGAGGCATCGGCACGGCGAACCGCTGCGTAGTGGATACGCGTCTGGAGCTCCACCCACCCCGAGTCGCCAGTACGTCGGCGGTGGACCTGTCGGAGGGCCTCCTCGACGTGCACGCCGGGAATCACGTCCGGAAGCATCTCCCGCAGCACCTCGCCCCGCCAGTCGGTCGGGAAGACCGGGCCGCCGCCGGGTTCCACCTCCAGATCGCCGATGGCACCCTGGAACACCGCGGTCCAGACGTCGGTGGCCATCTGGGCGACCAGGAGGTCCCGCACCTTGCTCTCCACACCCGAGCCGTTGCCGTCCAACAGGCCGATGACACCCTCGACATCGGTGTTCACGAAGACGGTAGGGACTCTGGCCGAGGCGTCCACCGTCCAGGGCGCGTCGGCGTAAGCCTGGAGCCACTCCCGGGAGCTTCTCTTGAACGACACCGTCTGGACGTCCAGTTGGAGCCCACGGACCGGCTCGTCGGAGACCGTGTCGATGATCCAGTCCCGGTCGGTCTCCGCGATCGACCGTCCGCGCACTCCGTCGACTGTCCCGACCGCGTACGCAGCGAGGGAAGCTCGTGCCACGTGGTCGTCACGGAGCACGTCCAGGGAACCGGACCAGTCCCGGCCCTCCGGCGCGTCGCGCGTGAGTTCCGCTGAGGTGCGGATGTTGGTCTCGCCGTCCGTCAGTACGGCGAGGACACTCAGATCGGACCAAGCCGCGTCCGGCGCATTCGCCCCGGGCGGCAGCGTCGCCGAGAGACCGATCGTGGCGCTGATCCAGTCGGTGTGCCCCGCGATGCCGAGCGCGACGGCCTGCTGCTGAGTCGAATACGCGGTGGTCTCCAGCTGGTCACGGGTGCCGTCGGAGAGCTTGAGGGCAACCGAGGTCACCCTGAGCGTCACCGGCCGGTTGAGCCGCTTGTACGGGTAGATCTTCACGCGTCACTCCCCCTTGCCGGCACGGAGTTCGACGACGAGGCGGGTGAGTAGCGTCTTGACCGGGTGGCTGGCGACGTCGGTGAATCCTCGGAACTTCGCGCGACGCGTCCCGGGCGGGAAGCGCAAGGTCCCGTCCTCCACCTCACAGCCCTCGACCGCCACGAGCTCGGCCCATTCCAGCTTCGGGCGGCCACCGGAACGCACGTCGAGCTGTGCGACCGGCGTCATCGGGACGATCTCGTCGCCACGCGGGATGCTCACTTCGGCGGTGATCCGCCACTCCCCGTCGTCACCGACTGTCGCATCGAGCAGGTCCAGCACCGGAACCACCGGCCCGGCGGACGCCTTGGCCTTGGGTTTTCTCTTCACGGTCAACGCCTTGCGTACGGCCTCGCCGCCTTCGCGGCTGGTGCGCTTCGGCCGTGCGACAAGTTCTCTGACCGCGCTGTTGACCGCAGTGGTCAGCTCGTTGATCCGCCGGTATGCGGACGGCGACCAGCGCAGGGTCAGCTCCTCCGTCTGTCCCCAACGGTCGTGCTCAGGCGGTTCCGCCGCACGCAGGAACTCCTCGGCCTCCTTCGCGAAGGGGGCCCCTTCTCCGGCTGCCTCGCCCACCAACAGAACGGCTTGGAAGGGATTGGTTCCGATCGGCAGCCTCTGAACGCCGGCCCTCCTGACGGTCATGCGGTTGCCGCGCAACGAGTGCACCTGGTTCTTCCCGCCGTCCCCGTCCCTGTCCCCCTCGGCCTCGGTGACCAGCAGCACCCCCTGGTGCGTACCGAGCGTCCCCCGGGCGCCGCCGGAGAGCGGAAGCTTCAACGGGACGCTCCGCGCCGCCACCTGTCCGGCCTCGGTGAGGCGATCCACCGTGGTGCCCTCGTAGTGCGCCCTCAGGGCACGAGTCCGGGCGGGCTGCTCAACAGACGGGTCCACCTGCTTCTCCGGCACGACCTCCTTGCCGTTCTTCAGAGCACGGACGGAAACCTCCAGGAGGGGGAGCCTGCTGCCGCCGCCGGTCATCGCGGCCCAGAAATCACGTCCCAGCGCCTCGACCAGACGCTCGTGCATCTTGCTGATGTCACGCGTGTCCTCGTCACCCTCCTCGTCACCGATGGACTCGTCGTCGGCATCGGTCTTCCCCTCGAGGGTGGCCACGTCGTGCGCACCGACGATGAGGAAGGACGTACCGGGTTCGTCACTCTCCCTGGCCAGATGCAGGCGTGCCACGGTCTCCTCATCCGCCCACCAGGAACGGGCGACCATGGCACCTGGCGAATCGGGGTCGGGACGCCCGAACCATGCGGGGCCCGCGTACGGCTCGCCGTCCACCTCACGCCAGGGCAGTTCGAGACGGCCGATGACTCGTCGCTCGGTGCGTCCCTCGTGAGGCACGGACAAGGTGGAGTTGATGAGTACGAGTCCGAGGGCGCTGGTGGCCCACAGTGTCGCCTTGCCCAGACCGTACGAACCACCCGCGCTGGGCCCGGACTTGAGGCTCTCCAGTTGACGTCTGACCACGGCGGCGAACTTGCCGTCCGCGTAGTCGTCGCCGATGAGCCCGGAAGCGTTGTAGTCGTCGACCCGCAGCAGGACCAGGCGGCCCTTCTCGTACATGTCGCGCACCCCGGCGTCCACGACCCGACCGACCTTCTGGTTACCGGCGGTCTCCGAGACGGCGGAGTAGTGCGGAAAGAGGTCGTTCCAGAGGATGGCTTCCCGGAAGGCGTCCAGGGCCTCACCGGTGAGCTCGTGCAGGGTGTAGCGGACCTTGACCGGGCGGCCGTTCGCCGTCAATCGCTCGTCGAGGCTGTTCTGGCAGGTCTCGCGGGCCAGTACCTGCACATCGGCGTCGAAGGCGAAGGCGGCGGCATTTCCCAGGTCACGGCCGCCGTCGGGGTAGCCGGGGCGGTGGTACCAGGTGACCGGGAGGCCGGCCTGGGTGTCGGTGGTGCGAGTGTGCACCGTGCCCACATCCGTGCCGAGCGCCCGGGCGATGTCCGTCATGACGGTCGGGCGAGGAGTCGATCTGCCGGTGATCCACGCGGACACGGCAGCCCGGGTCAGCTTGAGCTCGTCGGCCAGTTCGGCCTGCGTCTTCCCCGCGAGCTTGAGCTGTCGGGCCAACCAGGGCCCGAACTCCTCACCTGTCTCCACGCGTCGCCTGCTCTTTCCTCGGTCCCATGCTGATCACATGTCGTGGACCACGAGGTTAATTTGACGCGCGTGGCAGTGTCAACCAACAGTTGATCGAGCTCGATCATCCGGTCACTTCGACCTAGTGTCCAACTTGTCCCGAATGTGCACTCTTCAACCTCTTTGCGTCACTTCCTCAAGCGGAGCGTCCAACTCCCGTCGAGCGAGCGGGAGTTGGGGTTGCACATTCGAGTGACGGTCGATACCGTCGTTGACGATGGGGATTCCATCTCGCTCACGAAACCCGAAAAGGGCGGGCCAGGCGACAAAGAGAGAAGTGCGCCCAAAATTCAGCCCTACACACCGCCGTAACCTCACGCAGAAGTACCTTCCGAAAAGGACTGGCCATACAAGGCTCGACCTCCTAGCTTGATTCATCGGGAGGAAGTCCCACTCGAAGTTCCAACTTATCCATTTCATTTCACACGGGGGACGTGCGCTCGAATACACCCCTGTGCAACTGCACGATGCGACCTTAGGGGTGGATCACTCAATGAATGAGCAGCAGGACGATGACGAGTCGTTGGACTCACAGCGGGAGTCCAATTCATTTTGGTTGGGCATGAAGATGGCCAGCAGCAGGGCCGAGGTTCAGATTATTCTTGACCGTTTCGACGTACCTGAAGAGGAATTCGTCAACCGGTTCCCCTCCTTGGCCAAGCTGGTTCAAGGGCTGCCGGACGATACCGCTCCCCCGGCCTGATTCAGCACGTCGCGGGCCGAAGTATCAGTCTCGCAACAACCAACGCCTTCGCCGTGAGCCCGCCGCTTCACGAAGGCACTGTGGAAATCACCCCCAAAGCCACGACGAACACGGGCCGACCGACGATGCCGATGGCCGGCCCTCCGTTCGATCTTCGCCCGAACCTTTGACAACCCAGGAGCGCAGTAGCAGTGCCGTCTTCGTCCTCGCTGGTAATTCAAACCGTTCTCGAACAGTCCTCGCGTGTCCTCCAGACTTACGCCGTTGACCCTGGTCTCGTGGCCGAGCACGCAAATGGCGAGCGTCGTATTACCCAGGGCGGATATGGCGACCGCCAGCTTTTCGAGCTCGTTCAGAACGCGGCGGACGAAATGGCCGACGAGCAGGGCGGGCGAGTTTATGTTGTCCTCACGGAAACCCATTTGTACTGCGCGAACGAGGGTAACCCGGTGACCCCGGAAGGTGCGGAGACAATTCTTCGGATGAGTATGTCGAAGAAGCGTGGGGGCCAGATCGGGCGTTTCGGGGTGGGCATCAAATCGGTTCTCGTGGTGACCGACGCACCGGAATTCTTCAGCAGCACCGGAAGTTTCGGATTCGACCGCGCCTGGTCGTACGAGCAGATCAAGGCTGTGCCCGGCGTGACGGCACGCTACGGCCCGGAGTTCGACGCCCCCGTGCTGCGGATGGCCCGACCTCTGGACGTGCAGGCCGAGCGCGCCTCCGATCACGTCCTGAACGAGCTCCTGAGCTGGGCCACCACCGTCGTTCGCCTGCCCCTGCTTCCGAAGGCCGACGACCGGCTGGGCCGGGACATGCACGGTGGTCGCGCCAAGGACCACGGCGAGCCCCGCGAGGAGTTCCCGGCCGGCTTCCAACTCTTCTCGCCGCACGTCGCGAAGGTCGTGCTGGAGGACCGCCGGCCTCGGCCCATGGCCCGTCGGACGCTGACCGCCCAGCAGGCCGGCGACCTGCACACTGTGATCGAGGAGCGAACCGGGAAGGCCGTCACCACCGACCGGTGGCGCGTGTTCACCACCACCCACGAACCCGGTCCGGCGGCCCGCAACGACGCCGGAGAGCTGCATGACCGGCTCTTGCTCAGCCTCGCCTGGGGTGTCCCGACCCTGGAGAAGGATCAGGAGAGCGGCCTGTACGTCAGTCCACGCTCGCGCGGACGCGGCAAGTTCTGGTCCTTCTTCCCGACCAAGTACGAGATGTCGTTGAGCGGCATCCTCAACGGCGCCTGGAAGACGAACGAGGACCGGCAGAATCTCCTCGACTCCTCCCCCTTCAACCAGGAGATGATCAGAGCGGCCGCACAACTGGTCGTCGAGTCGCTCCCGGCCTTGGCGCCCGCCGAGGACCCGGCCGCCTATCTCCCCCTGCTGCCCGGCCGTGTGAAGGAGGCGATCAGTTGGGCGGACGAATTTCTGACCGAGGAGATCTGGATGCGTACCGCGGTGAACGCATCGCTTCCTGACCAGGACGGCGTGCTGCGCGTGCCGACCGAGCTGCGGGTGCATCCTCGTCCCAAGGACCCGAAGAAGGAATCGAAGTCTCTCCTCCGTTGGCTGCGACTGTGGAACGAGTGTCAGGACCGCCCGTCGAACTGGCTGCATCCGAGTGTCGAAGTGAATTCTCTGCGCTCCGGCAAGGTCGAACACATCCTTGATGCGGCCAAGCACCAACGAGCCGACGTTCGCGATTGGTTGGAGGCCCTTGTCGAGAACGGCACCGTGCAGGCCTCCGCAACGGCAATCCGCATTCTCGCCGACATGATCGAGGTCAAGTCCCCGTTCGTCGAGGACGCCCGCAAAGCCCACATCGTCCTCACCGAGGAGCATGGTCTCGTCGCCCCTGTACACGGCAAGGTCTACCGCCGTACCGACCAGGACGGACTGCGCGAGTCCCTGGTGTACGTGGTCGACGAGCTCGCCCAGGACCCGTCGCTGGCGCACGCGCTTGACGTCCTGGGCATCCGGGAAGCCGATGTCGAGGGCCGGTTCGACAGCGTTCTCGACCAGGGCTTCGACCACTACAGCCAATCGGACTGGGAACGGTTTTGGGAGCTGTTCCGCCAGGCGGGGGTCCGTCGCCTGACCCACAAGGTCCTGGAGCGGGTGCCCGCAGCACGCTCAACGCTGCGTGTGCGGACCGCCGACGGCCGGTTCCGGCCGGTCGAGGACTGCATGCTGCCGGGTGTCGTGGTCGACGCGAAGCGGGACCCGAGCATTGCCGTCGACATGGCGTTCCACTCCGACGACACCCCCTTCTTCGCCCAGATCGGTCTGCGGGAACGACCGTACGGCGGGGTCCGGCCCCAGGAGGGCGAGCCGTGGTTCGAGGAGTACCGCGAAGCCCTCCACGCCGCCTATCTGCGCCGCCTGGACAGTAGCGCCCCTCGCCCCGCACTGAACCGGATGAAGGTCGAGGGTGCCCCGATCGGCGGCCCGCTCCACCTCTTCCGCGCCCTCTCGGAGGAATCCCGCGCCGCCTTCCTGAAGGTGCTGCCCGACGACGCCGTGGTGGACAACTGGACTCGCCAGATCGGCGCGCAGACCAACACCCGACAGCCGGTGCCCTCGCCCATCCGGTGGATGCTGATGAAGTTCGGCACGATCGGCACCTCCCAGGGCATCAAACCGCTGAGGGAAGCCGTCGGCCCGCAGCTCGCCGGTTACCGAGACGTGCTGCCGGTCGCCGACATCTCCCCCGAGAAGGCCCGCAGGCTGCGGCTCCCGACCACCGTCGACGAGGTCCCCGCCGACCGTTGGGACGCACTCCTCGACGAGGTGACCCGCAGCGAGGACGACTCCTTCGTGGGCGCCACCTACGTGATGCTGACCCGGTTCGGCGCGGACTTCCCCGAGGACTCCCTGACCCGTTGCCGGATCGGCGACGCTTGGGGGACACGGCCCGACAGCGAGATCACCGTCGCCGTCGGGACCGCTCAGTACCAGGCGCTGCGCGTCGAGCAACTCCCGGCGCTGCTCGTACCGACCACCGACGATGCCGAGCTGATGATCGAGAAGTGGGGCATGCTCCGCTATGCCGACGTGATCAGCCTGGAGACCCGTGAAGTCACAGAGGGCGACCCCGTTCCGCTGGTCGAGCTGTTCCCCGCCCTGCGGCAGCGTCTGAACAGCGGGAACCGCAACAGCATGGTGCAACGGTGCAGCGAACTGGAGGAGGTCACCCGCACACCCAACGGCACGCACGCCTCCCCCCTGGACGCCGTGCGTCAGGACAGCACCGTCAAGGTCCGCGTCCCTCTGGACCCCGAGCCGATGCTGCGACTGATCGACCGTGAACTCGGCCTGGGCCTCGGTACTGCCGGTTGCCGTGCGGTACTGGAGCACCAGGACCGTATGGCGCGGGACAGCGAGCTGAAGGCGGCGCAGAAAGCGGTGCGCGAGGCCGAGGACGTGGTGGCCAAGATCGAGCTGCTGATCGGTGCCGACGCACTCCGGACCGGGCTCCCCGAGGGATTGATGGAAGCCGAGTTGCAGGCGAACGACGGCGTAGAGCCGTCCGGGCGCCGGATCGCTCAGATGGCGTTCAACGCGCACGGTGACGGAGTGCTCCAGCAGCATGCCCGGGACATCCAGGCACGCTTTCCCAACGCCCCGGTCGCGTACGGGGGTTCGTCGGCGGCCATCGCCTTCGTCTCAGAACTGAAGCTGCCTGTCGCGTTCGCCGGTTCGAGGACTCCGTCTCCGCCTCCATTCGAGACCGTCGAGGGCCCTCGTGACTTCCCGAGCCTCCACGAGTACCAGGAGGACCTGGTCCGGAACATCTCCACCATGCTCGACCGACTGGCCCCTCAGCGCGGCATGCTGTCCCTGCCCACGGGCGCCGGCAAGACCCGGGTCACTGCCGAGGCCGTGATCCGCTGGGTGAAGCGGGTCGGTGACCTCAAGGGTCCGCTGCTGTGGATCGCACAGACCGAGGAACTGTGCGAACAGGCCGTCCAGAGCTGGAAGTTCGTTTGGAGCAAGGTCGGCGCCGAACGCCCGCTCACCGTCAGCCGGCTGTGGAGCACCAACGAGGTCGGCGACGTCGTCGACCACCCGCACCTGGTGGTCGCCACCGACGCCAAGCTGGAGCGGTGCCTTGGTACTGACCAGTACGCCTGGTTGCGTCAGGCCGTGCTGGTGATCGTGGATGAGGCGCACACCGCCATCTCCAAGCGATACACAGAGATCCTGAGCCATTTGGGGCTCACCCAGTACGAGACCGGCCGGCATCTCCTGGGCCTGACCGCCACCCCGTTCCGGAACACCAATGAGGAAGAGACCCGCCGCCTGGTCAGCCGCTTCGGCAATCGGCGGCTCGACGAAGGAGTCTTCCCATCGGGCGATCCGTATCGCGACCTACAGGACTGGAGGATGCTCGCCCAGGTCGAGCACCGCACCCTTGAGGGCGGTCGAATCGAACTCACCCGCGACGAGAAGACGCACGCCGATCGCATGGCCATGCTCTCTCGCTCCGCCGAACAGCGGCTTGCCGACGACCACGCGCGCAGTCGGCGCATCGTCGACTCGGTGGCCGAACTGCCGGACGACTGGCAGATCTTGCTCTTCGCCACCTCAGTCGACCACGCCAAATACTTGGCAGCCATGCTCAACGACCGGGGTGTCCCCTCCGCCGCCGTGGACTCGACGACCAGCACGCAGGACCGCCGCAATCGCATCGAGAACTTCCGACGCGAACACATCCGGGTCCTCACCAACTACGGTGTGCTCACCCAGGGATTCGACGCGCCAGCCACTCGTGCCGTGGTCGTGGCCCGACCGGTCTACAGCACCAACGTGTACCAGCAGATGATCGGTCGCGGACTGCGCGGACCTCTGAACGGCGGCAAGGAGAGCTGCCTGATCCTCAATGTCAGCGACAACATCGCCAACTTCGACACGCACCTTGCCTTCACTCAGTTCGAGCACCTCTGGAGCCGGAAGTGACCGACGCCTACCAGGACAGCCCACCGCTCACCGACGAGCAACTGGCCGTGGTCGAACAGCCCTGGGACGCTCGTGTCCTGGTCACCGCAGGCGCCGGTGCCGGAAAGACCCACACCCTGGTACGTCGACTCGACGCCCTGTGCGGTCAGGAGGGCCCCGAACAGGCGCTAGAGGCGGCGGAGATCCTGGTGCTCACATTCTCCCGGGCCGCCGCACGGGAGTTGCGCGAGCGGATCTCCCGGCACGGGGAACGAGCCCACCGGGTACGCGCCCGTACGTTCGACGCGTGGGCCTACGAGGTGCTCCTCCAGGCGCATCCGGACGGCGAGTGGGGAGAGGTCGGCTTCGACGAACGGATTGCCGCCGCGACCCGCGCGATCGAGAAGGGCGCGCTGGAGATCGGCGACGCGGTCCCACCCGCCCATGTCGTGATCGACGAGGTGCAGGACCTGCTGGGTGGGCGCCGCGAGCTGGTGGAGACACTTCTCGACCGGTATCAGGACAGCTGCGGCTTCACCGTCGTCGGCGACGCCGCCCAGTCCGTGTACGGCTTCCAGATCGAGGACCTGGACGAACGCAGCGATGAGACCGGCCGGTTCTTCGACTGGCTGCGCTGCTCCTATCCCGACGACCTGGTGGAGCTGCACCTCACCCAAAACTTCCGGGCCACCACCACCGAGGCCCGGGTCGCGCTGGCGCTCGGCCCCCGGCTCCAACAACTGAGCGATCCGGACGAGGCGGGAACGCTCTACGACGAACTGCGCGACCTCCTCCTGGATCCGGCGAACTGCATGGACGGCCTGCACGACGAGTTCACTCTGGACGGCCTGCGCGACCTCTCCGATACATGCGCCGTCCTCACCCGTGACAACCAGCAGTCCCTCGTGGTCTCCGACCTGCTGCACGCCCACGGCATCGATCACCGGCTGCGGCGCCCCCTGGAGGAGCGCCCGGTGCCGTACTGGGTGGCCGAGTTGCTGCGCCGCACGGAGGCGAACGCCCTCACCGAGGACCGGTTCCGTACGCTCCTCGCGGACATCCCACTCCCGTACGAACCCGACGCCACCGCCCTGTGGACGGTGCTGCGTCGGGCCGCGCGCGGGGCGGGACGCGGCGTGCTCGATCTGGACCGGTTGCGCCGGGTGGTCGCCCAGGGCGGATTCCCCGACGAGGCGGCCGACCCGGAGACGGCCCACGTCGTCGTCTCGACGGTGCACCGAGCCAAGGGCCTGGAGTTCGACCGGGTGATCGTCCTGACTCCACCGACCCTCGCCGAACTCCACAAGCGGTACCAGGACCGGTTGGACCTGCCCGCTGAGGCCCGCGCCCTGTACGTGGCGATGACACGTGCCCGCCAGGACCTGTACCACGTGCTCCCTCCCGAGCTGCCGCTCTTCAGAACGGCGGGGAGCCGGTACCACGGCAGGCGCTACCTCGGATCGTGGCGGTCGTACGACAGGTACGGGATCGTCGCCGGGCCGGGCGACGTGAACCGTGACGACCCGCCCGGCCAGGAGACGGACGCCGTCGCCACCCAGGCGTATCTCCTGGAAGAGGTCCGTCCCGGCCAGGAGGTGCTGCTGCGCAGACGCCACGACCTGCCGATGGGCGAGACGGAGAGCCCGCCGTACGCCCTGGTGCACGAAGGGCGGGAGATCGGCGAGGCCTCGCGGAGGTTTCACGAGGACCTGTTCCAGGTGCAGAAGGTGAACCGCACCTGGGACGCCTGGTGGCCCGACGAGATCCACGGCCTGCGGATCGACACCCTGGAGACCGTGACGGGCAGCACCGCCGCCGGCGCCAACGCCGGTCTTGGGGATCGAGGCGTGTGGATCGTCCCGCGGATCACCGGCATCGGCCGGTACCGGAGAGCCGACAACTACGAGGAGCAGCGCGCATGACGCAGGTGGCAGGCCGACACTCCGAGCACTACCGGGTCCGGGACGAGGAACTCCTGGTGGGGCTCCGCCGTGAACTCCTGGGCCCCGCCGAGGACTGCGAGCCGGAGGACCGGGACGAGGTGCTCAGCCAGGACGCGCCGATCGACCGCTATCTGACCGGCGTGCTGTATCCGCGTGCCGCGGACAGAGCCGCGAAGGAGCAGCAGGACGACGACGCCGGCGAACAGCAAGGTCTGGACGCCGCGCCTCTGCTCTCCCGCGACGACGTCGAGGAGTCGGGCACCGCGCAGGAGGTCGGCGCCTCGGGGGACAGGCGACCCTCCTCTATGGGTCTCACTTTCGCGGTCCGCCCGGCTATAAGCAGTTCGATCGTGGTCTCGGCCCGTGCGGCCGTCTACGAACCCACCGACGCCGAGGGCAAGCGCGTCCCGGCCCGCCGCGCCGAGGCCCGTACCACCGCCGACCAGAGGGAGCGGTGGCGGCGCAAGGAACTCGCCCTCCCTGACCAGACCATCGACGTGACCCGGCCGGATCCGAAGGTGAGGATCACACTGACCCCGGAAGCCGCGCTGCACGTCAACGTCCGGCGTCTCGACCAGGCCAACGGCACGGTCACGATCACGGTCACGTTGATCAACACGCAGAAGGTCGGGGAGTGGGATCTCCAGGACGCCTTCTCCCTGTTCCAGTGCGGTCTGACAGTCCGGGCAGCCGACGGCTCCACCGCGTTCGTCGAGCGTCCCGCCCCGGCGGCCGACCACGACCCGGAGATCGCCACGAGTCGGTTGCTGCACCGCCACGCCCCGACCTTCGCGATCGGCCACGGCTGCGCCGCCGAGTGGGACTGGTCTCCGTCGCCGATCGGCGTGACCGAATCCGAACCGCCCGCCGTCCGCGAGGTGCGGACCCAGTTCGTACCCACCGTGGAGGTACTGCTCACCGACTCCAACCCGGAGATCGACAGCTCGGCGCTGTCCATGCTGGGGCTGGCCGAGCGGTCCGACGCCGAAGTCCTGGCCGCTCTGAATGGGCTCGCCACGGGGTACGAACACTGGATCGACTGCAAGTCGGCCGAGGCGGACGCTCTGACAGGCACCCCCCACGAGAAGCCCGCGCGAGAGCAGGTGACGGCCTGCCGCGAGGCGCTCGACCGTATCCGTGAGGGCATCGAGCTGTTGCGGACCAAGCCCGATCTGATGAGGGCTTTCCGACTCGCCAATCACGCAATGGCCGACCAGCGCGCCCGCAGTGCCTGGGTGAAGGGCGGACGCGTCGGCGTCCCCGACCCGGCCGCCGGTCGCTGGCGCCCCTTCCAGATCGCGTTCGTGCTGCTCTGCCTGGCCGGCATCGACGACCCCGCGCACCACGATCGGCAGATCTCCGACCTGCTCTGGTTCCCCACCGGTGGTGGCAAGACAGAGGCCTACCTCGGGCTGATCGCCCTCACATCGTTCCTGCGTCGCATCCGCAAGGGCGCGGACGGCGGCGGGGTCACCGTGCTCATGCGGTACACGCTGCGGCTGCTCACCCTCCAGCAGTTCGAGCGCGCGGCGATCCTGCTCTGTGCCATGGAGCACATGCGACGCCGGACAACCG
Source organism: Streptomyces purpurogeneiscleroticus (assembly GCF_020024005.1). Lineage (NCBI taxonomy): Bacteria > Bacillati > Actinomycetota > Actinomycetes > Kitasatosporales > Streptomycetaceae > Streptomyces > Streptomyces purpurogeneiscleroticus. The sequence goes on along the minus strand of NZ_NHSG01000160.1, from coordinate 1,686 downwards.
AACTGGGCCATGAGAGGTTCTCCGTCGGCATGTGGGTGGGACGTTCGGCCACCCCCAACACGCTGGACGTGGCAGGCCTGAAGCTCGACGAGCTGCGGAGGAACCTCGACAAACGCCTCGCCACCGAGAACCCCGTCCAGCTGCACGCCTGCCCCTGGTGCGGAACCCGCCTCGACGCGCGGAACTATGAAGTCGACGAGGACGCCAAGCGGATGCACATCCGATGCCCTGGCGCGGGCTGCGACTTCGCCGACGGCCTACCCGTCCACCTGATCGACGAGGCGGTGTACGACGCAAGGCCGACCCTGGTGATCGCCACCGTCGACAAGTTCGCGTCGATGCCATGGCGTCCCGCGACCTCCGCACTCTTCAACCGCGACGACGACCCGGCCGGCGGCACCCCTCCCCCGGAACTGATCGTCCAGGACGAACTCCATCTGATCTCAGGCCCGTTGGGAACCCTCACCGGCCTCTACGAGACAGCGGTAGACGCACTCGCCGACCAGCCCAAGGTGATCGCCTCCACGGCAACCATCCGTCGCGCCGCCGACCAGGGACGCCACCTCTTCGCCCGCGATGTACGGCAGTTCCCGCCTGCCGGTCTGGATGCCCGCGACTCGTGGTTCGCCGTGGAAACACCACGTGAGGAGAAGGCGAGCCGCCGCTACGTCGGCCTCCTGGCCCCCGCTACCAGCCAGTCCACCCTCCTGATCCGCACGTACGCCACCCTGCTGCACCGGGCCAAGCAGGCGAAGACCGACGACGAGGTGCGCGATGCGTACTGGAGCCTCATCGGCTACTTCAACAGCCTCCGGCTGCTGTCCGCGGCCGAACTCCAGGTCCATGACGACGTGATGGCCTATCTGGAGCTGCTCGCCGAGCGCGAGGGAGTGGAGGTCCGCTCGGTCGCCAACTACTCGGAGCTGACGAGTCGGATCGACGCCAGCGAGATCCCCACCCGCCTCAAGGGCATCGAGAAGCGGCTGCCCGACGAGGACACAGTGGACGTCCTGCTGGCCACCAACATGATCGCGGTCGGCGTGGACGTGGACCGCCTCGGTCTCATGGCCGTGATGGGTCAGCCGCAGACGACCGCCGAATACATCCAGGCCACCAGCCGGGTCGGCCGCGCGCACCCCGGCCTGGTCGCGGTCATGCTCAACTCGACCCGGTCTCGGGACCGTTCCCACTACGAGAGCTTCCAGCATTTCCACTCGGCCCTGTACCGCGAGGTCGAATCCACCTCTGTCACCCCGTTCTCTGCCCGCGCCCGTGACCGGGGCCTGCACGCGGTGATCGTCGCCCTCGCCCGCATCATGATCCCCGCTGCCCGACCCAACGAGGGCGCCGGCCAGGTCGAGTCCTACGAGGACGTGCTCCGGGGCCGCATCAAGTCGATTCTCCTGGAGCGCGTGGAGGCGGTCACCCAGGAGGAGACCGACGCCGTGTCGCGGGCCTTCGACGAGTTCGTCGATTGGTGGTGCGACGCGGCCGACATCCACAACGGCCTGCTGTTCGAGCCTCAGAGGGACAGTCGTACCCCTTCGCTCCTGAAGGCGTACGACGACGAGTCCCAGGGCGCCGAGGCATATTCCACGTTGTGGAGCCTGCGCGACGTCGACGCCGAGACCGCCCTGTTCATGGAGGGAACCCGATGACCCCGCCCCCCGCCCGCCGTCGCCGGAC
>NZ_NHSG01000159.1:0-14670 GCF_020024005.1 Streptomyces purpurogeneiscleroticus | reverse complement strand
CGGGTGGGTGGGGCCGAGTGTCCGGGCGCGGCCTGCGACGACGGCCTCGCCGTGTTCGATCGCCTCGGCCGATTCGCCGAGTGCGTCGAGTACGGAGCTGAGGAGGGAGCGGGTGTTCAGAGTGAGCCAGTAGTCCGGGCCGTAGAGGCGTTCGGCGAGCGCGACGGCGCTGCGGGCGGCGGGAAGGGCCTCGTGGGGACGGCCGGCGTAGAACAGGCCGCGGGCACAGGACGCCTCGCAGGACGCGGTGATGGCGTGGTCGGGGCCGAGGACCCGGTGACAGTCCGCGACCAGGGCCGTGGCGTGGTCGGCCTCCGATGCGAGCTCGGGTCCGGTCGGTACGTCCAGGAGGAAGGCACGGGCCAGGAGTGTCAGGGGGTGGTCGGGGCCCAGTACCTCGGTCCGGCCGGCCACCGCGCGGCGGACGAACGCCATGGCCTCGGGAATCCGGTCGAGGGGCTGGAGCGGGTAAGCCAGTGCCATGCAGCTGCTGAGGGTGTCCGGCGCATCGGGGCCGAGGACGCGCTCGCGGTCGGCGAGCACCTGTTGGTGCAGCGCCTCCGACTCCTCGAAGCGGCCGAGGCGGAAGAGTGCCCGGCCCGTACGCTCCCGGAGCCGCATGAGGGTGGGGTCGTCCGCACCTAGCCGGCGCGTCGCCCGTTCCACCGCCTCCTGGGCCACCGTCAGCGCGGGCGCGTAGTCACCCGCCCGGTGCAGAGCCGTCACCAGCCGCAACAGCGATTCGGCGACCGCCTCGACGGTCGGCCGGCTCACCTCCGGCCATGCCGCGACCCGGCGCAGGAGCGCGATCGCGTGCGGTACGAGGAGGGTGGTGCGGGGATCCGGCTCGCCACGCTGGGGGACTTCCGGCAGGACCTTCAGCAGCCGGCCGGCGGCCGTGGCGGCGAGGGCCTCGCGCTGCTCGGGCGGGATGCCGCGGGCGACGCTGTCCAGGAGCACGCCGTGGGTACGAAGGCAGCGCACCCCGCCCTGGACCAGTTCGGTCAGGGACTGGTCCAGGAGGCCGCGGAGGGACACCTCGACGCGGTGGGGCGGGAGGTCGGCGGCCATGTCCACGCCGGAGAGGACGGAGAGGGGGAGGGGGTCGTTCGACCAGCAGGACAGGAGGCGGAGCAGGGTGACGGACTCCGGCAGGCCCTGGCGTTCGAGGGCGGTGAGGGAGAACTGCCAGGTGCTGCTCACCAGGTGGCGGGAGTCGCCGCCCCCGGAGGCCGGCGCTCCTTGGTCGAGGAGGTCGATCGGGTCGGTACCTTCGCCGCCGTCCAGGTTGCGGCTGTACTGCGCCATCGTCCAGGGGTCGATGACCTGGTGGGCCAGGAAGCCGCCCGCCAGGGTCAGGGCCAGGGGCAGCCGGCCGAGGCGGTCGGCCACCTCGGCGGCCTCCTCTTCCGTGCCGGCCTCGGGGGCGAGGTCGCACAGGACGCGGGCCGCGTCCTCGCGCGGCAGTACGCCCAGTTGCAGCAGTTCGGCGCCCGGCCACCAGTGGCGGGCCGCCTGGCGGGTGGTGACCAGGACCGTGCCTCGGGGGCTTGTGCGGAGCCAGCCGCCGTCCCGGAGGACCGCGGGGTCGTCCGCATTGTCGAGTACTAGGAGCCAGGGGCGGTCGGAGCGGTCGAGGTGGTCCCAGACCAGGTCGGCCGCGGCGCGGAGACCGCTGCGGGCTGCCGTCAGTTCGCCTTCGCCCGCACCCCGGTCGGCCGCGACCGCGAGCATGCCCGTGCGGAGGGACGCCGTGTCGGAAGCGTTGACCCAGAGACCGATGCGGCCCGCGGGGCCCGTCGCGTACTGGAAGAGGGTGTAGGCGACGGCTGTTTTGCCGCAGCCGCCGAGGCCGTGGAGGACGTAGACCTGGCCGCCCGGAGAGTCCGGGCCGACCGAAGCACGGAGGCGGTCCATCAGTTCCGTGCGGTCGCGCAGGACGGATGGTGCGCGGCCCACGGACGGCCAGCGGACGGAGTCCAGGCCGGACCACTCGCGACCGCCGCCGCCCGGGCCGCCGCCCTCGGAGCCGTGGTAGTGGTGTTCGATGATGTGCTGATCGCCGGACGCCTGGTAGACGCGGCCCTGGCCCATGGCCCGGGCGTTGTTGCCGCCGCCCTGTCCCCCGTTCATCGGGTCCCCCTCCCGCCTGCTGCCTTGTACGGCACGGGAGTTCAGCGTAGATCACTACGGGATGCCTGGTCAGGGCATTGCGGGAAGCCGTCTCTCTGCCGTCGCGGCCGTCGCGGCCTTCGCCGGGTCTGACGAAACGTCACGGCATCTGGAGCAGCGCGCCCTCTCGCCACTTGAGGATCTTGTCGAAGCTGACCACCGCGCCCCGGCGGCCCGTCCGGTTGCGGTAGCGGACCTGGTCGGTGAGGGCCTCGATCAAGAAGAGCCCCCGTCCGTGCTCGGCCTGGGCGGGGGCGGGGGCGTGGCGTCGGGGCACTGCGGGCTCCGTCCGCGGCGAGCGGTCGTGGTGGGGTCCGGGGCCCGAGGGCCGGTCCTGGAATCCGGGGCCGGAGTCCGTGACCTCGATGCGGCACGTGTCGCCGTCGATGAAGGCCGTGACGCGGTACTCCTCGGCGGCGCCGTCGCCGTGCTCGACGGCGTTCGCGCAGGCTTCGGAGAGGGCGAGCGAGAGGTCGTAACAGACGTCCGGGTCGACACCCGCGGTCTCCATCGTCCCCAGCAGCAGCCGGCGCGCGAGCGGCACGCTCGCTGCCTCCCGCCGAAGATGGAGGGACCACCAGATGCTCATCGCTCCAGCCTCCTGGCCGCGGCTCGACATATCGATACGTATTGCCGCGCTCCATGGTCGGTAAGCGTGGGTTTGACGTGACTCCGCCCATTCGGCGGACGCGGCCATTGAGCGTACCGGTGTAAAAGGCCCGTGGGCGCGCCCCTGCGTGCGCCCCTGCAATTGCGGTAGCCGGACTCCGGCCGATCTTCCGCGGGTTCTCCGGGCGCGCGGGGCGCTGTCGTGCCGACCGCCCTGGTCACGGGGCAAGTGCACCCCGCATCGGGTGACCGTTTGAAACCGCTTACTGTCCGTCTAAGACCGTTTGCATCTTTCTACTGTTTGTCGGAGCACAGGCAGTCGGGAACACCCGAGCGAAAGCGCGGGCGGCACCGCCGTCTGGATGCCCGTAGCCACCGCCGGATCGCCCGCTCGGCGGAGCGCCGGAATGTCCGGAATCGGCTACGGCCTCTGGACGGCCGCGCGCACTCGCTCTTCTTCCTGTACCCCTCTGGGTACCGAATACCCCGGCGGGTACCCCGTTCCGAGCGCCCCGGTCGTCCGCCGTCCTGTCCGGGACCGCCCGCCCTGCCGTATGCGTCCGGTACGCGCAGTGGGATGATGGCGGCCGCCATGCATACTCCCGAGGGGCGCGCCGCGGCCGATCTGCGGTTGCTCAGGGCCGCGGTGTTCACCGCGGCCTGCGTCGCGCTGGCCGCCGCGGGACACATGATCGGTTCCTGCGCCACCGTCCCGCTGTGGACGCTGGGCGCGGGCTGCGTCGGCGTACTGGCCGTCGCCGTCCCCCTCGCCGGCCGCGAACGCACGCTGCCGGGCATCGCCGTCGCCCTCGCCTTCGGACAGCTCGCGCTGCACGCGCTCTTCATGGTCGGACAGCGCGGCATGGCGGTACAGCTGCCTGCCGATGGCACGCGGGGGCTGAGCGATCGCGCGGCGATCGGGCTCGCCCGCCAGATGACCTGCGGGTTCGGCACCGGGCGGCTGGACGCGGCAGAGGCCCGGGAGATCCTCGCCGGGGCCGGGATGGGGTCCGGCGCGGCCGCCCACGCGGCGCACGGCATGGCCGGGCACGACATGGCCGGGCACAGCGGGAGCGGTGGCGGTACCGGCTCCGGACTCTCCGCCGCCCTGCACCACTTCGACTTCGGTTCCCTCGCCGGGCTGCTGCCCTCGCTGCCCATGCTGCTCGGGCACCTGCTCGCGGCGCTGGCCGCCGGCTGGCTGCTGCGCCGCGGCGAGGCCGCGCTGTGGCGGCTGGTACGGCTGTCCGCGCCGGCCGCGCGGGAGGCCGCGACGGCCGTGACGACCGCGTTGCTGGGCGCGCTGCGTACCGCGCTGCGCCTCATGTGCGCGCTGTGCGCCGGCCTCCTGGGCGCCGCGGACAGTACTCCGCGCGCCTCCGTTTCGTACGGGCATGACAAAGCCCGGCCCGAAGAGCTCGCGCTCCAGCACAGTGTCGTCAGGCGGGGACCGCCCCGCTTCGCCCTCGCGGCCTGACGTCACACGCAGCTCACGCATGCCCGCAGGGCGGGACCCCGGACCCGGTCCGGGCGGGCTGACGTGCCGTCGCCGCACGCGCGCCACCCATCAGCCCCTTCCCTCCTGCCTGAGGAGTGTCCCCCCATGTCGGACAACACCCTGCCGAGCAACAGCCCGGCCGCTGCCCCCTCCCGGCGCCGTACCGTCCTGCGCCGCCTTCCCGTCGTCGGCGGCGCCGCCGCGGGCGCCGTCCTGCTGCTCGCGGGCCCCGCGTTCGCGCACGTCACCATCCAGCCGGGGCAGGCCGCCAAGGGCGACTACGCGACCGTCGACTTCAAGGTCCCCAACGAGCGGGACGACGCCTCGACCGTGAAGGTGGAGGTCGACCTGCCCGCCGACCACCCGCTGGCATCCGCGATGCCGCAGCCGGTGCCCGGCTGGGACGTGAAGGTCACCAAGGAGAAGCTGGACAAGCCGGTCGAGTCTCACGGCGAGAAGCTCACGGAAGCGGTCACCAGGATCACCTGGAGCGGCGGCAGGATCGAGCCCGGCCAGTTCCAGCAGTTCCCGGTCTCGATCGGCGCCCTCCCCGAGGACGCCGATCAGCTCGTCTTCAAGGCGCTGCAGACGTACGACAACAAGGAGGTCGTGCGCTGGATCGAGGCCCCGAAGAAGGGCGCGCCGGAGCCCGAGAACCCCGCGCCGGTCCTGGAGCTCGTCGACGCGGGCGCCGCTGAGCAGGGCGGCGGTACGGACACCGCGGGCGCCAAGGACGCCAAGGCCGGCGAGAGCGGCGCGGACGCCGGGAAGAGCAGCACGACCACCGCCGCCGACAGCACCGACAACACCGCCCGCGTGCTGGGCGTGATCGGCATCGTGGTCGGCGTCATCGGTGTCGGCTTCGGCGTCTTCGCCGGCCGCCGCCGCACCACCTGAACGGGCCGGACCTGAACCGGCCGGACCCGAACCTGCCGGAACCGGCCGGACGGACCTGAACCAGTCGTACTCAAGACCGTGCCGACCGGCACGGCACGGCGCGCCCCCCGGCGAGCCCCGCGAGCCCCAGCGGCCCCGGGACGCCGGGGCGGTGCGCCCGGCCGGCACCCACAACGGATCTACGGGATATCACTGAACAATGCGCAGAACACCCAAGCTCGCCGCCGCCCTCGTGGCGGCCGCGGCCCTCACCCTCACGGCCTGCGGCAGCGACAGCGGCGGTGACGAAGGCGCCCCCGCCGCCAGCGTCTCCGGCGCCCAGTCGAAGCCGGTCGTCACGCTCGACCAGCCGATGGAGAAGCCGGATCTCGTCCTCACGGACAGCGACGGCAAGAAATACGACCTGATCAAGGAGACCAAGGGGCGGCCGACGCTGATCTACTTCGGTTACACCCACTGCCCCGACGCCTGCCCGGCCGTCATGGGCAACATCGACGTGGCGCGCAAGCAGCTGCCGAAGGCGGAGCAGAAGAAGCTGCGGATCGTCTTCGTCACGACCGACCCGAAGCGGGACACCCCGGAGCGGCTGAAGTCCTGGCTGAACGGTTTCGGCGCCGACATCGTCGGCCTGACCGGCGACTTCGCCACCATCCAGGGAGCCGCCTCGGCCGTGAACGTCGGCGTCTCCAAGCCGGTCGAGAAGAAGAACGGCGACATCCTCGTCGACCACGGGCTGCAGGTGCTGATGGCCTCCCCGAAGGACGACAGGATCCACTGGCTCGGCATGAAGGACGCGGGGCCCGAGGACTACGCCCGCGCACTTCCCAAGATCATCAAGGGGCAGAACCCGTGAACCGCCGTACCGCATTCGCCGCCGCGCTCGCCGCCACCGCCGGACTCGCCCTCGCCGGCTGCGGCGGGGACAGCGCGCCCGCGCTGAAGGTCTCCGGCGCCTACATGCCGCAGCCCGTCATGAAGGACATGGCCGGCGGCTTCCTCGTCATCAAGAACTCCGGGGACACCGCCGACAAGCTGACCTCCGTCACCAGCGACATCTCCGACGACGTGACGATCCACCGGACCGTCGGCGCCAAGATGGAGCAGGTCAAGTCGCTGAACATCCCCGCGCACGGCGAGCTGAAGCTCTCCCGCGGCGGCAACCACCTGATGTTCATGGCGCTGAAGAAGAAGCCCGAGAACGGCGACAAGGTCTCCGTTGAGCTGCACTTCGGCAAGGCGAAGCCGATCAAGGCCGTACTGCCTGTCAAGGCCACCAACTACGACCCGCAGCACGCCGGGCACCAGTAGGGGGAGAACCGCCATGCCGCTCACCGTTCCCCGCGCCGGCCTGCGCGCCGTGCCGTACCGCGGCCGCCGCGCCACGCCCCCGGCCCGGACCGCCGCCCTGCGCCTGCTGGTCCTCGCCGCCGCGCTGCTCGGCGTCCTGCTGGGCGGCGCCGCGCCGGCGTCCGCGCACGCCGCGCTGACCGGCAGCTCGCCGGCGCAGGGAGCGGTGGTGCAGAAGGCGCCCCCGCAGGTCACGCTCTCCTTCTCCGAGGGCGTCGCGATGGGCGACGACTCCATCCGCGTACTGGACCCCAAGGGCAAGCGCGTCGACCGCGGCAAGCTGCTCGACCTGTGCAGCGGCAGCACCGTCAAGTACGGCACGGGACTGCCGCCCGGCCTCCCCGACGGCACCTACACCGTCGCCTGGCAGGCCGTCTCCGCCGACAGCCACCCGGTCTCCGGCGCGTTCACGTTCTCCGTCGGCGCGCCCTCGAAGTCCGCCGCCGTGGTGCCCGAACAGGAGGCCGGGGGCGGGCTGGTCGGCGCGCTGTACGGCATCGGGCGGTACGTGGCGTACGCGGCGTTCGCGCTGCTCGTGGGCGGTGCGTGCTTCGTACTGGCGTGCCGTCCCGAGGCGGCGCGCAGCCGTCCGGTGCAGCGGCTGGTCGTCCTGAGCTGGGCGACGCTCACCGCCGCCACGATCGTGCTGCTCCTGCTGCGCGCCCCGTATACGGGGTCCGGCGATCTCGCCGACGCCTTCGACCTCGGCGGTCTCAAGGAAGTACTGGGGACCAAGCCCGGCGCGGCGCTGGTCTCCCGGCTGCTGCTGCTCGCCGCGGCCGCCCTCTTCATGGCCGTCCTCTTCGGCGCGTACGCCCGGGCCGGCGAGCAGGGCGACGACAAGCGCCGCAAGGACCTGGCCTTCGGGCTGGGCGTCGGCGGCACGGTCGTCGCAGCGGGCCTCGCCGCGACCTGGGCGATGGCCGAGCACGCCTCCACCGGCCTGCAGACCGCCGTCGCGATGCCCGTCGACGTCGTGCACCTGCTGGCCGTGGCCGGCTGGCTCGGCGGCCTGACCACCCTGCTGGTCACCCTCTACCGCGACCCGGCCACCGTCGACGGGGCGGCCGTCCGCCGCTTCTCGCGGCTCGCCTTCGGGGCCGTACTCGTCCTGGTCGCCACCGGCGTCTACCAGTCCTGGCGCCAGGTCGGTACCTGGCGTGCCCTCACCGACACCTCGTACGGGCAGCTGCTGCTGCTCAAGGTCGGCCTGGTCGTCGTGCTCGTCGGGGTCGCGTGGGTGTCGCGGCGGTGGACGGGGCGGCTGGGCGAGGCGGTTGCGGACGCCGTGCCTGCCGCGGCCGGCATTCCGGCCCAGGAAGGCTCACAGGAGGGCGCGCCCGAGCCCGTACCGGTGTCCTCGGCCGCCGCCGAGGAGACGGCCGACGCGGCGCACTCCCCCGAGCGTGCCGCGCAGCTCGCCCGGCAGCGGGCCGCTGTCGCCGACGCGCGGCGCAAGCGCGTCCGGGACGCCGATCCGGTGCGGTACGGGCTGCGCCGCTCCGTCCTCGCCGAGAGCTGCGTCGCCGTCGTCCTGCTGGCCGTGACCACCGTGCTCACGTCCACGGAGCCGGCCCGTACGGAGCAGGCGGTGAAGGACTCGGGCCAGTTCGCCGCGGCCGCCCGGCCGGTCTCCGTGACCATCCCGTTCGACACGCTGGGCCCGAAGGGCAAGGGCACCGCGCGGCTCGACCTCGACCCGGCGCGCAGCGGCCAGCCCAACGATCTGCACCTGCGGATCTCCGGCCCGGACGGCACCGCGCGGGACGTCCCCGAGGTACGGGTGTCGTTCACCTCCAAGACGAAGAACCTCGGCCCGCTCCCGGCCGCACTGAAGCACACCGGTACCGGACACTGGACAGCGCGGAACGTCCAGCTGCCGGCGGCGGGCAGCTGGCAGCTCTCCCTTGTAGTCCGCACCTCCGACATCGATCAGGTGACCGAGACCAGGAACGTGAAGATCAGCTGATGACCGAGAACAGCACCAAGGCAGTCGAGACCACCGAGGCGACGACGGACGGCGAGAACGGGACGAGCACCACGCTTTCCCGCCGTCGCCTCCTCGGTACGGTCGGCGCCGCCGGCGCGGCCGGGCTCGTCGTCGGCGGCGCGGGCGGCGCGTTCGGCGTCTCCGCGGCGCAGGACGACGCGCCCGCGCTCAGTACGCTCGGCGCCACCGAGGTCGCCTTCCGCGCCGACCGCCGTACGCCGCAGGCCGGCATCACCACCGCGATGCAGGCCCGCTGCCACCTCGTCGCCTTCGACCTGGCGCCGGGCGCCGGGCGCAAGGCCGCGGCCGCCCTGATGCGCCGCTGGTCGGCGCTGGCCGAGAAGCTGATGGCCGGGGAGGTGCCCGCCGACGACACCGGGGTGGCGCTGGACGCCGGCCCCGCCTCCCTCAGCGTCACGTTCGGCTTCGGCCACAGCTTCTTCGGCCGTACCGGGCTGAGCGCACGCCGCCCGCTGCAGCTGGACCCGCTGCCGCACTTCTCGGCCGACGCGATCGACCCGAAGCGCAGCAACGGCGACCTGTGGGTCCAGATCGGCGCCGATGACGCACTGGTCGCCTTTCATGCGCTGCGTACGCTCCAGAAGGAGGCCGGCGACACCGCGCGGCTGCGCTGGCAGATGAACGGCTTCAACCGCAGCCCCGGCGCCACGGCGCACGCAATGACCACCCGCAACCTCATGGGCCAGATCGACGGCACGAACAATCCGAAGCCGTCGGACCCGGACTTCGACGAGCGGATCTTCGTGGGGCGCGACACGGACCAGCAGTGGATGCGCGGCGGCTCCTACGTGGTCGTGCGCCGCATCCGGATGCTGCTGGACGACTGGGAGAAGAAGTCCCGGACCGAGCAGGAGAAGATCATCGGCCGCCGCAAGTCCGACGGGGCGCCGCTGACCGGCGGTGACGAGCACACCCCGATGGACCTCACCAAGAACGGGCCCGACGGCTTCCCCGTCATCCCGGCCGACGCGCACGCCCGTATTGCCGCGCCCGAGTCCAACCAGGGCGCCGCGATGCTGCGCCGCCCGTTCTCGTACCACGACGGCTTCCGCGACGACGGTGCCCCGGACGCCGGGCTGCTCTTCATGGCCTGGCAGGCCGACCCACTGCGCGCCTTCACCCAGATCCAGCGCAAGCTGGACAGAGGGGACGCGCTCTCGCCGTTCCTCCGCCACGAGGCGAGCGGCCTGTACGCGGTACCGGCGCTGGAGCCTTCGGGGTATGTGGGGCAGGCGTTGCTGGAGGGGTGAGCGGCGCGAGGTACGGCGGTCGCCCGGGCGACGGTGGGTGACCGGACGACGGTGGGTGACCGGACGACGGTGGGTGACCGGACGACGGTGGGTGACCGGGCGACGGTCGACGGTCGGCGATCGACCGCGGTCGGCGGTATGCGGTCGGCGGCGGTCGGCGGTATGCGGTCGGCGGCGGTCTACGGTCTACGGTCGACCGCGCTCGGCGGATGATCGACGGTGGCGGCGGGCGGCCCTTCCGCGGGCGAGTACGGTAAAGGTTCCCCAGCCCCCGGGACAGCAGCGAAGCCCGGAGAAGGAGTGCACGGATGTCGGCCAGCCGCTATACGTACCTCGGACCCGCGGGCACCTTCACCGAGGCCGCCCTGCGCACACTGCCCGAGGCGGCGACCCGCGAGCTGGTGCCGATGGTGTCCGTGCCCGCCGCGCTGGACGCCGTCCGCGCGGGCGAGGCGGCCGGCGCGCTGGTGCCGATCGAGAACTCCGTCGAGGGCGGCATCACCACCACCCTCGACGAACTGGCCGCCGGCGGGCACCTGATGATCTACCGCGAGGTGCTGCTGCCGATCGCCTTCGCGCTGCTGGCCCGGCCCGGTACGACGCTCTCGGACGTGAAGACCGTGACCGGGCACCCCGCGGCCCAGGCCCAGGTGCGCAAGTGGCTCGGCGAGCACCTGCCGGAGTCGGTGTGGGAGTCGGCGGCGTCCAACGCGGACGGCGCGCGGCTGGTGCAGGAGGGCCGGTACGACGCGGCGTTCGCCGGTGAGTTCGCGGCCGCCACGTACGGCCTCGAACCGCTGGTCACGGACATCCACGACGCGCAGAACGCGGCGACCCGGTTCGTCCTGGTGGGCAAGCCCGCGCGGCCGGCGGCCCGGACGGGCGCCGACAAGACCTCGGTCGTGCTGTGGCTGCGCGAGAACCACCCCGGTGCGCTGCTGGAGCTGCTGCAGGAGTTCGCCAGCCGCGGGGTCAGCATGATGCGGATCGAGTCCCGGCCGACCGGCGAGGGCATCGGTCAGTACTGCTTCTCCGTGGACTGCGAGGGGCACATCACCGACCGGCGGGTGGGCGAGGTGCTGATGGGTCTGAAGCGGATCTGCCGGGACGTGCGCTTCCTCGGCTCGTACCCGCGCGCGGACGAGGTCACCGCCGAGGTCCGCCCCGAGACCGCCGACGATGCCTTCATGGCGGCGACGGACTGGCTGACCCGGTGCCTGGACGGGCGGGCCTGAGCGGCTGCGCTCCGGGCCGCCCTCAGTTGTCCCCAAGTTGCCCACAGGCTTGTCCACAGAGTTATCCACAGGCTCGGTTCTCGACCTGGGGACAAGTCGATTCCAGGGCGTCGCACAGTCGACAAATCGCCCTACCGACCCCACACCCATCCACAGGTACGCACAGCCACCCACTGCGGGGCCCGTCAGCATAATTCCCGGGAACAATCCTTTAGGGCGAGGAAATCCCACACGAAAGAGTACCCGAGCAGGGTTTCAACAAGGATTTCTTCGCCCGGGATTCACGAAACGGACCTGCGCTTTCCGACTTCCACAGAGGCAACGCACAGCCTGTGGATAACTTTTTGAAGAGAGCCGAAGCTGTGGACAAGTGGCTGTGCACAGCCCGCCAACTCCCCGCTCGGGCAGGCCCGGACACCGCTCCGGGACACCTTCCCGACGGGTCGCGGACACTCCCGGAACACCCCGGAAACACCCCCGCGCCACTCTCCGACAACAACGAACGGCACTCACGGCCGGCACTCCGCGGGAATTCTTTCCCGCAATTCCCCGCCTTCCCAGAACACCACATAAACAACTCTAAACCGGACAAATTGCCCCGCAGCGGAATATCGCGTCGAGCGCCCCGGTCCGGCCCCGGTAGCCTGGTGGGGTGATTGACCTTCGCCTGCTCCGTGAGGACCCCGACCGTGTGCGCGCGTCCCAGCGCGCCCGTGGAGAGGACGTCGCGCTCGTCGACGCGCTCCTCTCCGCCGACGAGCGGCGCAGGACCTCCAGCGTCCGCTTCGACGAGCTGCGTGCCGAGCAGAAGTCGCTCGGCAAGCTCATCCCCAAGGCCACCGGCGACGAGAAGGCCGAGCTGCTGAAGAAGGCGGGCGAGCTCTCCGCCGCCGTCAAGGCCGCCGACGCCGCCCAGGACGAGGCCAAGGACGAGACCCAGGCGCTGCTCCTGAAGCTGGGCAATCTGGTCCACCCCGACGTCCCCGTGGGCGGCGAGGAGGACTTCACGGTCCTGGAGACGCACGGCACGATCCGCGACTTCGGCGCCGAGGGCTTCGAGCCCAAGGACCACCTGGAGATCGGCGAACTGCTCGGCGCGATCGACGTCGAGCGCGGCGCCAAGGTCTCCGGCTCGCGCTTCTACTACCTGACGGGCATCGGCGCGCTCCTGGAGCTCGCGCTGGTCAACGCCGCGATCGCGCAGGCCACCGAGGCCGGCTTCACGCCGATGCTGACCCCCGCGCTGGTCCGCCCGCGCGCCATGGAGGGCACCGGCTTCCTCGGCCAGGCCGCGGAGAACGTCTACCACCTGGAGAAGGACGACTACTACCTGGTCGGCACCTCCGAGGTCCCGCTCGCCGCGTACCACATGGACGAGATCGTCGACGCGGCCAAGCTGCCGCTGCGGTACGCCGGCTTCTCGCCGTGCTTCCGCCGCGAGGCCGGCACGTACGGCAAGGACACCCGCGGCATCTTCCGCGTGCACCAGTTCGACAAGGTCGAGATGTTCTCGTACGTCGCGCCCGACGACGCCGAGAACGAGCACAAGCGGCTCCTGGACTGGGAGAAGCAGTGGCTGACCGGTCTTGAGCTGCCCTTCCAGGTGATCGACGTCGCCACGGGCGACCTGGGCTCCTCCGCCTCGCGCAAGTTCGACTGCGAGGCGTGGATCCCGACCCAGGGCAAGTACCGCGAGCTGACCTCCGCCTCGAACTGCGACGAGTTCCAGGCCCGCCGCCTGTCCGTCCGGATGCGCGACGGCAAGAAGGTGCAGCCGCTGGCCACGCTGAACGGCACGCTCTGCGCCGTACCGCGCACGATCGTGGCGATCTTCGAGAACCACCAGCTCGCGGACGGCTCGGTGCGCGTCCCCGAGATGCTGCGCCCGTACCTGGGCGGCCGCGAGGTCCTGGAGCCCGTCTCCAAGTGACCCTCACCCCCGCTCCGGCCTCCCCCTTCCCGTACAAGCTCGTCGCGACGGACCTCGACGGCACGCTGCTGCGTCCCGACGACACCGTCTCGGCGCGCACCCGCGAGGCGCTCGCCGCGGTCACCGCGGCGGGCGCGGCGCACATCGTCGTCACCGGCCGTGCGGTCCCCTGGACCCGGCACATCCTGGCCGACCTGGACTACCAGGGCCTCGCGGTGTGCGGGCAGGGCGCGCAGGTCTACCACGCGGGCGAGAACCGGCTGCTGACCTCGGTGACACTGGACCGCCGGCTGGCCGGGCTGGCGGTCGCCAAGATCGAGGCGGAGGTCGGCCCGCTGTACCTGGCGGCGAGCCGGGACGGGCTGGACGGCGCCGTAGTGGTGGCGCCGGGCTACCGGGTCCACGAGGGCCCGCTGCCGAACGTCATGATCGACAACCCGGCCGATCTCTGGGCCGACCCGATCAACAAGGTCTACCTCCAGCACCCCGAGCTCTCGGACGACGCGCTCGCCGCGACCGCCCGCGAGGTGGTCGGCGACCTGGTCGGCGTGACCATGGCGGGCCCCGGGATCGTCGAGCTGCTCCCCCTCGGCCTGAGCAAGGCCACCGGCCTCTCCCTCGCGGCCCGCAGGCTGGGCGCCAAGGCCGCCGACACCATCGCCTTCGGCGACATGCCGAACGACATCCCGATGTTCGCCTGGGCCGCCCACGGCGTGGCCATGGCCAACGCCCACGAAGAGCTGAAGGCCGTCGCCGACGAGATCACCACGTCCAACGAGGACGATGGCATCGCGGCGGTACTGGAGCGGTTCCTCGCGGCCTGACCCTCAGTTGTCCACAGTTTTCTGTGGACAACTGCCGCGTGGCGTCAGTTGTAGGATGACTGGGCAATCGGGCGAATGTTTGCCAGTGATCACTGACCGAGGAGCAGGATGGCGTTGCAGGCCGCCGGGCGGCAGTCACTCGTGGACACCGTCGTCGACGCGCTCCGGGCCCAGCTGAGCGCCGGGGAGTGGAAGGTCGGCGACCGCATTCCCACGGAGCACGCGCTCGCCGAGCAGCTCCAGGTGGGGCGGAACACCGTGCGCGAGGCCGTACGCGTGCTCGTACACGCCGGGATGCTGCGCTCCCGCCAGGGCGAGGGCACGTTCGTCGTCTCCGCCACCGATCCCGCCGCGATCATGCGCGGCGTGCAGCGGTCGGGTGTGCGCGACGTCCTCGAAGTACGCATCGCGCTGGAGGCCGAGGCCGCCCGTCTCGCGGCCCTGCGGCACGAGCCGGCGGACCTGGAGCGGATGCGGGCCGCGCTGGACGCACAGCGCGCGCTGGAGGACGCCGAGGGCCAGCCCCTGCCGGGCAGCCTGGAGCGGTACGCGGACCACGACGTCGCGTTCCACCAAGCCGTCGTGGGCGCCGCGCACAACGCCGCGCTGAGCGCCACGTACGAGTGGTTCAGCAGCTCGGTGCGCGAGGCGCTGGTCTCGGGACTCGGCGACCGGGAGATGCCGCAGCTCCTGCACGGCGACCACCACGCCGTCCTGGAGGCGATCGCCTCGGGCGACCCGGACGCCGCCGAGCAAGCCGCCCGCACGCTGCTGGACCGGCCGAAACGCGCGGTGGAGGCGCTGCTCGCCGAACGGTGAGCCGCACTGCCCGGCGTACGGGCAGTGGGGCGGGTACGCCGGCCCCGCCCGCCCCACGCGTACCGCACCCACCGACAG
>NZ_NHSG01000158.1:0-14800 GCF_020024005.1 Streptomyces purpurogeneiscleroticus | reverse complement strand
TCTGGTGCTGGCGGCGCCGGGGCTGGTGCACGCGAGCGGGCGGGTGCTGGGCGCGGGCCGGGCGGGCGCGGCGCGGCTGCTGGCCGGGCGGGTCCTCCAGGAGGAGTCCCGCCGGGTGGGCCGTCCGCTGGGCATCCTGATGGCGGCCGCTTCGGGCGTCTACGCCGCGTACACCCTGTACGGCCGCGGCGCCCCCGGCTCCCTCGGGCCGCTCTCCGCGCTCGGCGGCGGCCTGGTACTGGCCTGTACCGCGCTCAGCGTGCTGACCGCGGTCACCGAGTCCCGCACGGCCCGCGCCGCGACGACGGACGCCCTCCACCGCCTCGGCGCCCCGGCCGGCCTCCTCCACCGCGCCGCTGCCCTGCGCGCGGGCGTCCTGGTCGTCGTTCTGACGGCGGTCACGGGCGGGGTGGCCCACCTGGCGGCGGGGCCGCTGGTGGGCTGAGGGCTGCGGCTTCCGGGGGCGTACGGAAGCTTTCGGGGGCGTGCGTGCAGGTCAGTCGCGTGCGGGCAGGACCACCACGTCCGCCGCGACGAACGCCGCGCCGACCTTCTCGCCCACCTCGGGCGCGGCCGCGAGTGCGCAGGCCGCGTCCAGTTCGGGCCCGGCCGCCGGGCGCAGCCGGAGGGAGACGTGCGTACCGCGGAAGGTGCGGGCCGCGACCGTGCAGGGCAGGCCCTCGCGGGCCGGGACCAGTCGGACGCCGGCCGGGCGGACGAGGAGCCGGCAGGCGCCCTCCGCCGTGCCGTCCGGGACCGGCACCTTGCCCCACGGGGTGTCCGCGGCCTCGCCGGTGACCGTGGCCGGCACGACGTTGTCGAAGCCGAGGAAGCGGGCGACGAACTCGTCGGCGGGGCGCTGCCAGACCTCCAGCGGCGTACCGGTCTGCGCGATCCGCCCGTCGCGCATGACGACGACCCGGTCGGCGAGCGCGAACGCCTCGCCCTGGTCGTGCGTCACCGCCAGTACGGTCGTCCCCAACTCGCCGAAGAGCCGCCGCAGTTCGACCACCAGGCGCTCGCGCAGCCCGCGGTCGAGCTGGCCGAGCGGCTCGTCCAGCATCAGCAGCCGGGGGCTGGGCGCCAGCGCCCTGGCCAGCGCGACGCGCTGCTGCTCGCCGCCGGAGAGCGAGCCGACGGCCCGGCGCTGGGCGCCCGGCAGGCCCACCAGGTCGAGCAGTTCGGCGACCTTGCGTTCCTGTTCGGCCCGCGCGGCGCCGCGCATCCGCAACCCGAAGGCGACGTTGCCCGCCACGTCGCGCTGCGGGAAGAGCTGGTGGTCCTGGAACATCAGCCCGACGCCCCGCCGGTGGGTGGGCACGGTACGCAGGTTCCGGCCATCCAGTACGACCTCGCCGGTGTCGGCCTGCTGCAGCCCGGCGATCACCCGCAGCAGCGTGGACTTGCCGCTGCCGCTGGGCCCCAGGACGCAGACCGTCTCGTGCTCGGCGACGTCCAGGTCCACCGTGTCCAGCGCGGTGTGCGCCCCGAAGCGCACGCCGAGTCCGGTCAGGCGCAGGAGAGGGCCGTCAGTCCGGTTGTCGGTCACCTAGAACTCTCCCGTCCGGTCGGTGCGTACCCGCTCCAGCGCCAGCAGCGCCCCCGCGCACACCACCATCAGAATGGTCGACAGGGCCATCGCCTGCCCGTAGTTGAGCTCGCCCGCGCGGCCCAGCAGCCGCGCCACGGCCACCGGCAGCGTGGGCTGATCCGGGCGCGCGATGAACACCGTCGCGCCGAACTCGCCGAGCGAGACGGCGAACGCGAAACCGGCCGCGATCAGCAGCGCCCGCCGCACCAGCGGCAGATCCACCTCGCGCCACACCTGCCAGGGCGTGGCCCCCAGTACCGCCGCGGCCTCCCGCAGCCGTCCGTCCACCGCGCGCAGCACCGGCAGCATGGTCCGTACGACGAACGGCACGCCCACCAGGGCCTGCGCGAGCGGCACCAGCCACCACGAGGCGCGCAGGTCCAGCGGCGGCTCGTCGAGGCTGATCAGGAAGCCGAAGCCGACGGTCACGGCGGAGACGCCGAGCGGCAGCATGAGCAGCGCGTCGAAGCCGCGTACGAGCCGGCCGCCGCGCCTCGTCAGCGCGGCCGCCGCCAGCCCGCCGACGACGACCGCGATGGCGGTGGCGGCCACCGCGTACGCGAGCGAGTTCCACAGGGCGGTCAGCGGCGGCACGGTGAACGTCGAGTCGGCACCGGCCGCGGCCTGCAGCGCGCGGTAGAAGACCAGGCCGTGGCCATCGGGGCCGGCGAAAGACCGCTCTACAAGGACGACGAGCGGCAGCACGAGCAGTACGGCGATCACCACGAGCGTGCTCGCCAGCAACGCCCACTGCCCGGCGCCGCGCGGCCGGCGCGCCGTACGGGCCGCGTCGACCAGCTTCAGTGCGCTCTCGCGCCGCCGTACCGTCCAGGCGTGCAGCGCGAGCAGCCCGAGTACGGCGGCGAACTGCACGAGGGTGAGCACCGCCGCGGTCGGCAGATCCAGGAAGTCGGCGGTCTGCCGGTAGATCTCCACTTCGAGGGTGGCGAAGCGCGGGCCCCCGAGGATCTGCACGATCCCGAAGGAGGTGAAGGTGAAGAGGAAGACCATCAGCGCGGCGGCGGCCACCGCGGGCGCCAGCGCGGGCAGCGTCACCCGCCGCCAGGCCGCGAACCGCCCGGCGCCGAGCACCCGCGCGGCCTCCTCCTGGCGCGGGTCCAGCGCACTCCACAGCCCGCCCACGGTGCGTACGACCACCGCGTAGTTGAAGAAGACGTGCGCGAGCAGGATCGCCCAGACCGAGGTGTCCAGCCGTACGCCCCACAGGTCGTCCAGCAGGCCGCCGCGGCCGACGAGCGCCAGGAAGGCGGAGCCGACGACGACGGTGGGCAGCACGAACGGCACGGTGACGACCGCCCGCAGCAGCCTCTTTCCGGGGAACTCGAAGCGCGCGAAGACGTACGCGCCGGGGAGCGCGATCAGCAGCGTGAGGGCCGTGGAAGCCGCCGCCTGCCACCCGGTGAACCACAGGACGTGCAGCAGATCCGGATCCGTGAGGACCTCGCCCGCCTGCCCGAACTGCCAGCTCCCGCCCTCCCGCAGCCCCCGGTCGACGATCATGGCGACCGGGTAGGCGAAGAAGAGCACGAAGAAGGCGAACGGCACGGCCATCAGCGCGAGTCGGGACACCGACGCGCGCCGAGGCCGGAACCGTACCCCTCGCCGGTCCGCTCCGGGGTCTACTTCAGGACGAGCGAGGACCACTGCTTGATCCACTGTTCACGGTTGCCCGCGATCTCCGTCGGCGACACCGTCTTCGGCTCGTCGATCTTCTGCCCGTACTTCGTGAACAGCTCTGGCACCTTCGCGCCTTCGACGACCGGGTTCACGAACATCTGCAACGGCATGTCCTCCTGGAACTCCTTGCTGATCAGGAAGTCCAGCAGCGCCTTGCCGCCCTTCTCGTTCGCCGCGCCCTTCAGCAGCCCGGCGAACTCGGTCTGCCGGAAGCAGGTGCCGGTGGCGACGCCGGTGGGCGCCTCCTTCGGCGCCGGCTTCTTGGCCATGACCTCGGCGGGCGGGCTGGAGGCATAGGAGACGACGAGCGGCTTGTCGCCCTTGCTGCCGGCCGCGCCCGAGAACCGCTCGTAGTACGCCTGCTCCCAGCCGTCGACGACCTCGACGCCATTGGCCTGGAGCTTCTTCCAGTAGTCCTGCCAACCACCCTTGCCGTACTGGGCGATGGTGCCGAGCTGGAAGGCGAGCCCCGGCGACGACGTGGCGGAGTTCTCGGTGACCAGCAGGTTCTTGTACTCCGGCTTCACCAGATCACCGAACGTCTTCGGCGGCGCGATCTTGTGCTTCGCGAAGTACGCCTTGTCGTAGTTGACGCAGGTGTCGCCGTAGTCGACCGGCGTGACCCGGTGCTTCCCCTTGTCGAGCTGCAGCTTCTCGTCCACGCCGTCCAGGCCCTTGGCCTTGTACGGCGTGAAGAGCCCCTCGTCGAGCCCGCGCGACAGCAGCGTGTTGTCGATGCCGAAGAAGACGTCCCCCTGCGGGTTGTCCTTCGTCAGCACCGCCTGGTTGACGGCCTTGCCAGCGTCCCCGCCCTTGATCATCTGGACCTTGTACCCGCTCTGCTTCTCGAAGTCCGCGAGGACGGACTTGGAGACGTTGAACGAGTCGTGGGTGACGAGCTTGACGGTCTTGGTGGCGGCCGCCTGCTCGCCGCCGGAGCCGCCGCAGGCGGCGAGCGTCAGGGCGCCCAGCGTCACCGCGAGGCCGAGTGCTGCGGTTCTTCTTCTGCCGGTGGTCACCGTGGATCAGTCCTCCTGGCTGGCCAGGAAGAGACGCGGCCCTGCCCGCGGCGGCCGGCGGAACCGGCGCCGCGGGCAGGGCGCAACAGCATGAGTAAGACCGAACTTCCTACCCGGAATGACCCGGGCGAGGTTCAAGGGTCTGCGGCAGCGTCGTGACGACGGCCTGCCACACTCTCAGCGCTGTGGCGCTCCCCTGTCGGATGATGTCTGTGTGGAGATGTTCGAACGCTACGGTATCAGCGCTCGGACGCGGCGAGCTGGCCGCAGGCGCCGTCGATCTCCTGGCCACGGGTGTCCCGCACGGTCACCGGCACGCCGTGCGCCGCGATCGCCTCGACGAACGCCTTCTCGTCCTCGGGCCGCGAGGCGGTCCACTTCGAACCGGGCGTGGGGTTCAGCGGGATCAGGTTCACATGCACCCGCTTCCCCTTGAGCAGCTTCCCGAGCAGGTCCCCGCGCCACGCCTGGTCGTTGATGTCCCTGATCAGCGCGTACTCGATCGAGATGCGCCGCCCGGACTTCTCGGCGTACGTCCACGCCGCGTCCAGTACCTCGCGCACCTTCCACCGCGTGTTCACCGGCACGAGCGTGTCCCGCAGCTCGTCGTCCGGCGCGTGCAGCGACACGGCCAGCCGGCACTTGAAGCCCTCGTCGGCGAAGCGCAGCATCGCCGGCACCAGCCCCACCGTGGACACGGTGATCCCGCGCTGCGACAGCCCCAGCCCGTCCGGCTCGGGGTCGGTCAGCCGCCGGATCGCCCCCGCCACACGGTTGTAGTTGGCGAGCGGCTCACCCATGCCCATGAAAACAATGTTCGACAGCCGCGCCGGCCCACCAGGGATCTCCCCGTCCCTGAGCGCCCGCATCCCATCGACGATCTGATGAACGATCTCGGCGGTCGACAGGTTCCGGTCCAGCCCCGCCTGCCCCGTCGCACAGAACGGGCAGTTCATCCCGCACCCGGCCTGCGAGGAGATGCACATGGTCACCCGGTCCGGGTACCGCATCAGCACCGACTCGACCAGCGTCCCGTCGAACAGCTTCCACAGCGTCTTGCGCGTCTGGTCGTCGTCGCACGAGATGTGCCGCACCACGCTCATCAGCTCCGGCAGCATCTCGGCCGCCAGCTTCTCCCGCGCCGCGGCCGGAATGTCCGTCCACTGCTCCGGGTCGTGCGCGTACCGCGCGAAGTAGTGCTGCGAAAGCTGCTTGGCGCGGAACGGCTTCTCCCCGATCGCCGCCACGGCCTCCTTGCGCTCAGCAGGCGAAAGATCGGCAAGATGCCGCGGCGGCTTCTTGGCCCCGCGCGGCGCGACAAAAGTAAGTTCTCCAGGTGCAGGCATGGTCCATCCAGTGTGGCAGATCATCCAGGCCCACCCAGGTGAGAGCAGGGTGGGGGCCGTCACCCTCGACCGTCACTTGTCGTCATTGACCGACCTCGCACGGCCCACAGACGGCCCAGCCGGCCTGTGCAGTGCGTAACCCGACTGACACGGGGCCCTGCCTACATCACACGCCTTGACCAGTCTCGATATGGGCCGGTCACTGCAGCAGGATCTCTTCCGGCCGCCGGTTGATGACGGCCGTCATCTGACAGGTGGGCCTTCACGCAGCCAAGCGTGAAGCTCCCGTCATGACCCTTCACACAGCGAGCGCATTGAGCCACGCTAGGCACAGTGAACCTTCTTCAAAACGCTATTACCGCCGTGGTCACTCTTCTAGCTGTAGTGCTAGGCGGCTGGCTCTCCGTTCGCAACTCGGATCGTTCTTGGCGTAGGGATCACACGCAGCGGTGGCAGAGCATTCGACTGGAAGCGTGTGGCGATTTCTTGACCGCCTATAGACATTACTTGGTGTTGGCGGTTAACCCAGACACGCGAGTGCTTGGCCTGGAGCGCATGAACCTACCGTCTGACCCAATTCCAATTTTCGACGAATTAGGTCAACCATACAAAGAAAAGCTCGACGTGACACTCATGTCGGTCCGTCTCGTTTCCGAGCGAGCAGAAACCGTCATAGCCGTCAACGCACTTGCTCGGGCAGTCCGCAAGCTCGCCGCCTCACGGCTCACCCATGACGTCGACGAGCTTCCAGGAGAGCTATTCGAGGAAACATTTCAAGCCCAGCATTCCTTCGTACGGGCTGTCCGACTAGAGCTCGGGCTGCCTGAGGTCCCCATAGGGGACGCACACCGACCTCCATCCTGAAAACTGTCGTGGCGGCAACGTCACCGTGGGTTCAAATCCCACAGCCTCCGCACTGAGAAGGCCCCAGGGAATCTGGCTGGGGGCCTCTGTCTTTAGCGTTGCCCGGCGCCGCCCGCGATTCCCTGGTGTTCCCCGGCTGATCGGGCACGGAAGGGGCACGAGGAGTGACTTCTTGCCTGGGTCTCTCGGTAGATCTTGGCCGCCAGGGTTTTGCCACTCAGACGGCGCGCAGCGAGGAACTCGACGGTCGTCATCTGTCATCGTTGGCCGCTTCCGGTCGTCCTCGGACGGCCCGGAAACGGCCCGAGTAGCGACGTGTTTCAACTATGCATGGGGCGTCAGCGGGGCTTCCCGACGATGCTCCAGCCACGTGCGGCTCAGATCATTCCAGATCGCTTGGTATTGACCGAAGATTTCGCCCAGCTGATCGAACGTGAGGCCGTCGGCGGCTGTCGATGCCACGAGGTATTCGAGGTCATCGGAAAGCCGCTGGAACCGGTACTGCGCTTCCTCCATCGCAACCCACCGGGAGCGCCAATTGAAGAAAGGCTCGACGGCTCCCAGCAACGTCACCAACGCCACACACGCCAAGGCCAGACCAGCCCACGCATTGAGATTCTGCAGGCCCAGGATGACGGTAGACGCAGCGGACAGCGCAAGCGTCGCCACCTTGGTGATGGATGCGCTTCGCCCGAACCGCCTCTTCTTGCCGCGCGCGTAGTCGTTGCTCTGACGAATCTTCTCCAGTAGGAAGGCAGCTGCCTCCCTCGGACTGAGACCGACATTTAGTCTACTGTCCGGCTGCATTCCGCCCCCAAGCCACTGTCGCCATCTTCTGACTCGCTCCCCGCCAGACGCTGCCCTGCCATTGTGCGGTTCCCTGGCCTCGCACCTTGCCCACCCCTCGTCCCGAGCTTCCATCCCGTCCGCCTGCGACCCACACACCGTGGAGCAAGGCTGATCCCCGGCGCCTTGGTGTGGCGCCCGCGGCGGGTCGATGGCTCGGGTCATAGGCGCGACACGCTCCTTGGCCCCGACGGCGCCGCGTCGAGTGGAACGCCTACGGGCCTTCGCCACATCGCGGCAGCAGGTGCTCCCCTTCAGCCACGTATTGGGGTGCGGTCCGCTCACGCTGGTGCATCCGTGACGGTGGCGGAACGGCGGCCCGCCCCATGCCGGCGTTCTCGCCCGGAGTGCTCGGCCGCCCCGACCCCACCCCTCCCGTAGCCAGCCTTCTGTCAGGACTAGGGCTTATGGCGCGGTCGGCAGCGCGCCTGTCACGTAAACCGCTCACCGCTTCCGCCCACCTTCACCACTTCTCGCCTGCACTCTTCTCGCCGCCCCGGGGCTCCTCGATGGGCACGCCCTGAGCCACGGGCCGCGCTCTGGCTGCTCCCCCTGGACTGGTGGCGGATGCCTGCGATGGCTCTGGGATCCGCCGGTGGAGGCGTTGGCCGGTGGGGATGACTGCTCGCTCCGGCGCTGCTTTGGGCGGGACAAAGCGTGAAGCGAATTACCCCGTGGCATCCTTCGGTGGCGCGGGGCCGGGGGCCGGGCGGAGCGGGCCGGAGGCAGGAGCGGCGCCCGAGTCCCCGTGCCCGCGCCGGCCCGTGTGACGGGCCGGTGGGGTGTGATTCGTAGCGGCGGCTGGACAAGCCGTTGGCCTGCGCGTCGGATGCCGAAAGCAAGAGCCCCCACAAGGCCAGAGCCGCAAGCCGGTCGGTTCCCGGAGGGCCTTCGCGGAGCTCCCGGCCGACAAGGCTCGGGGGAGATGCTGACCTTGATCGACGCCTATGGGCTTCATCGGCGGCTCCCGGCGATCGGCGCCAGGTAGACCCGGCCGGGAACGGCACTCCCTGAGCGAAAGCCCCTGAAGTGATCCCCCACCCCCTCCTCCCCGCCCGAAGGGTGGGGAGCTTGATGAGGTAGAGAAACCTGTAACAGCTCCCCTTAAGCGATCAGCTTGCGGCCATCGTGAGAGCGGACGTGCGGAGTTTCGTCTCGCAGGGCATCGAGCACGCGGACCGCGTATACGTCACCCATGCGCTCGCTTACTTCCTCGCTGGTCAGCCACTCGACCGCGGTCGACTCATCGGAGAGCTGTTCCTGTCCACCCTCCACGTGGCATCGGAAGACCAGGGCCACGATCCCGCGAGTCACGTTCTTGTACACACCGGTGAGCTGGTCTGCGCGGACCTTGATCCCGGTCTCTTCGTAGACCTCCCGTCGAACGCCGTCTTCCGGACTCTCGTCCAGCTCGAGCACGCCGCCGGGTGGCTCCCACGTACCGTTGTCCGCTCGGCGGATGGTCAGGACCCGGCCGTCTTCGCGGACCACCACGCCTGCTACGGAGACCGAGTGGAGTGGTGTTGACCGGGTTTGCGGCTGGCTGCTACTCATGTACAGGAGCATAGGAGACTGATAAGGACTATGGCGAGTAGTGGCACGGCTTCGTCGGGGAAGCCGAAGTACCTCCAGATCGCGGATGACCTGGCAGAGCAGATCCGCGCAGGCTCACTGGCTCCCGGAGCGCCCGTACCGAGTGAGACAGACCTCATGGCCAAGTACGGAGTGGCTTCCGGCACCGTTCGGAAGGCTGTCGCAGAACTCCGGACTACGCAACTGATCGAAACGCATCATGGCCGTGGTTCGTTCGTGCGGTCGCGGCCTCCCGTCCAGCGCAAGTCCTCGGACCGCTTCCGTCGGGCTCACCGAAAGGCCGGCAAAGCCGCCTACCTCGCTGAGGCTGAGCAGTCGGGCGGAACTCCCTCTGTCACCGTTCTGTACGTCGGGCCGACAGAATCTCCTGCGGAGATCGCCGAACGACTTGGGGTGAGCCCGGGGGCCAAGGTGCTCAGTCGTCGGCGTCGCTATTTTCGCGATGGCACGCCGACCGAGGAGGCCACGTCGTACCTGCCGTGGGACGTGGTGAAGGACATTCCGGAGACCTTCGCTGAGAATCCCGGAGGCGGTGGGATCTACGCCCGGCTGGAGGAGCACGGTCATGTGCTCGATGAGTTCACCGAGACTGTCCGGGCCCGGCTGGCGACCAAGGAGGAGGCGTCGGCGCTGGCGCTGAGTCCGGGCTCCCCCGTGATTCACCTCGTGCGGAACGCGATGACCGCCGAGGGGCGAGTGGTGGAGGTGTGCGACACCGTCATGGCCGCTGACCAGTTCATTCTCGACTACCGATTCGCGGCGCGCGACTGAGTGGCTGTGTCATATCCCTTGATCGGTAACCGTCTGTGGTGGCTGGGCAGGCTCGTTCACCTTGGGGCCGAGTGCGGGTGAGATGTTTCGCGTATGAGTGGCGGAGCCTTCGGCCAAGGGTTCAGACGCAGGCGCTTACAGTCACGGGGCATTCGGATTGCCCCGTCTCTGCTGTGAGTTGCCCCGGGGCGGCGTTGGTAGTCGTCAAGACCGCCCGTCAGCTGAGTTGCGAGCCTGCTCGAAGATGCGATCTCTGATGCCCTACCACTTCTGTGATCTAACCTGAACTCCTGTGGTACGAAGTGCTGCTGGTGGGGGCAAGGGGGAAATGATGAATGGCAGCAATGACGCCTGGGCTGAAGGACAAGGCCGGGTCTATCAGGCGTCCGGGGATCAGCACATCATCGAGCACCACCACCACGGCACCAAGGACTCCGATGCCCATTGGCCAGGCCTGGACTCCGTGCGCTGGCCGTCGGTGGGCCGCGTGCCCGTCGCACTGCGTGACCGTACCGACCTGATGGGCCGTCTGCGGGCCGCAGTTGACGCCGAGGCCGGCGGCCAGGTCTACGTCCTTCATGGTCTCGGCGGCTGCGGCAAGACAGCCGTCGCACACGCCCTGTTCCAGTACGCGACCGACGAGGCCGACCGAGTCGGCCTGTGGGTCAATGCCTCCGATACGGCATCCCTACGGACAGGCATGCTGGGCGTGGCTGCCGATCGGGGCGCTGGCCATGGGGAGCTGACCGCTGCACGTAGCGGCCTGCGGGCCCCGGCCGATCTGGTCTGGAACCACCTCGACCGCTCGCCGGAGCCTTGGCTGCTGGTCCTGGACAACGCCGACGACCCGTCCGTGCTGCGGGACGGCGGCTGGCTCCGCACGAGCCTCCGAGGAACGGTGCTCGTCACCACGCGGCAGGCAGCCGCCCACTGGTGGCCGGGCGCGGAACTGCTGCACGTCGATGTGTTGCCGAAGCAGGATGCGGCACGGGTGCTGTGTGATCTCGCGCCGACGGCCGGGACGTTCCAGGAGGCTCAGAGCGTGGCTGAGCGTCTCGGCCAGCTCCCCCTGGCGCTCACCCTTGCAGGCGGCTTCCTCGCCCACCAGGTCATCGACCCCTGGACCATGGCCGACTACGGCCGCAGCCTCGACAGCGGCCAGGGCCTGAACCCGATAGACCTCCTCGACCAGGGCGCAGCGACCGCCGGTAGGGGCGAATCCCGGCACTTGGTCAGCAGCACCTGGCAGTTATCGCTCGACGCCCTGGTCCGGCACGGTGTTCCAGAGGCAGACCCACTGCTGCAGCTGCTCGCCTGCTGGACCAGCGATCCGCTGCCGCTGTCGTTGCTGTCTGGCTTGGACATGGGGGACGTCGTCCCCCGCCACCGTGTTGAGCTGGCTCTGCGCGGCCTGCTCGACCAGTCCTTGACGCAGGTTGTCCCCGGCGAGGTGCGGTGCCTGCGCACGCATGGCGTACTGCTGGACAGCGTGTGGCACGGGGCCCGGTCAGAAGACCGGGACCGGCTGATCGCGACAGCGGCCCGGCAGTTGCTGTCGGTCCTTCCGGAGATACCACAGCCGGTGAGCCAGCTGGACGCGCGCACGGGCTTGTTGGCCCCGCACGCGGTGGGATTGCTCCAACGGGCGACGGCCGATCAGGGCGTGAGCAGCGCGACAATCGAGGCCGCCGCGGAAGCGCTGCTCCGGCTTGTGACCGCGCTGCACCGGGCAGGAGACTACGCGCCGGCGCTGACGCTGGCGGAGCAAGCGGTGAAACTCGCAACGCTGCGAGTGGACCCGATGCGGCCCGTGATGTTGAGGCTCCGTCGACGCAAGGGGATGTCCCTCGGCCGGCTGGGCCGCTTCCAAGAAGCGGAGGTCGTGCACCGACAGGAGCTACAGGACTGCGAGCGCGTGTGCGGGCCGACCTCACTGGACGCCTTCGACGGTTGCCTGCAGTTGTCAAAGGCATGTATGCGGGTTGGGAAAATGCAGGAAGCTGAGACGCTGATCGAACGGGCAGTCCGCGGCCGCACGGACGCAGTGGGTGCCACGCACCCGCTGACGATCAGAGCCAGGCTCTCCCTGGTTGAGCTGAGGAAAAACTCGGCGGCCGGCCGTCGCCTCGTCGAGGACTGCCACCGCGTATTGGAGCAGGACCATTCGCTCGCCCTCGGCGCTGAGCTCAACTACGCCTTCGCCTTGTACGAATCCGGGCGCGAGCACGAGGCACTTGCCCCCGCCCGCAGCGCGTTCGCCGCATACCAACGCGTCCTCGGACCCGAGTATCCAATCACCCTGGCGGCCCGGTTGCTGCTGGGGCGTGCCCTGGCCGCGAATGGTCATCGGGAAGAGGCTTTGGAACACTTCGCAGCGGTGGTGGAAGGGCGGATGAGGACGGCAGGGCCCGAGCATCCCTGGACAGTCATGGCCCAGGACGACCTCGCCAGCCTCAGGGGCGAGGACGCATAGAAGACCGAAAGGCCCGCGTACGGGCCGGAGCCGAGGCACGCCGCCCCGACCGAACAGACCCCCGTCCGACGACCAGCGAACGGACCTACTCCACAGGCACAGACAGTTACAAATCAGGGGTTCAGGCACAGGCACTGACAGAACATCAGGCAGCAGCAACCCGTCCCAAGTTTCTTCTCGTACAGGAGTGCGGCACTCTTCTATCACTCACTCATGTACATGAGTGCATGAGCTCGCCACATTTAGAGGAGTACCTCATGCCTTCGTTCAAGATCGACACGTCGACCGCTGTGGTGTTCGTCGCGACCGCGCCGACCCCGAAGGTCGCCAACCGGAAGACGGGCGAGATCGCCAAGGACCGCGAGACCGGCGCCGACCTGATGACGGTGGGCCTGCTGGTCTCGGATGACGGGGAGGGCAACCTCTACCAGGTGTCCGCGCCGGAGACGGGTGTCCCCGAGGGGCTGACGCCGGGCATGCCGGTCTCGGTTGTGGGCCTGAAGGCGCGGGACTGGGAGAACGAGTTCAACGGCGAGAAGCGGCATGGCATCGCCTTCCGCGCGGCCGCGCTTGCGGCGGGTGCCTGATCATGGCGGACCTGACCACGGTGCTGGAGGCCACCGGTACTCTCGCCGGTGTCGGTGGCCTCGCCTACGCCAAGGGGCACGCCCCGCGCGTGTACTGGTCGCTGGTGGGCATGCCGGTCGCCATGGGCCGGTTCACCTTCACCTACGGCACCACCATGGATGTCTGCGGGCTGACGGTGCAGCCCTCCCGACTGCGGGCGTTCATGGTCCGCAACGTCGCCCGCCGCGAGGTCCAGCCCGTACCGCCCAAGGTCCGCCGCCTGCGGGGAACCTCCACCGGCCTGATCGCCTCCCTCCGGCTGCCCGCCGGACTGGAACCCTCCGACGTGGCAGCGGCCTCCGAACGGCTCCGCCACGCCTGGGGCGTCCACTCCGTCACCGTCGCCGAGACCAAGCCCGGCGTGGTCGAGCTGCGGATGACCGGCTATGACGTGCTGCGCCGGGTGAAGATGCCGCGCCGGATGCGGGCGGCCGGGCCCATGGTGGTGCCGGTGGCGCTCCGCGAGGACGGCAGCGCCTATGTCCGGGACTACCGCAAGGTCCCGCACGCCCTGACCCTCGGGGCCAACCAGTCGGGGAAGTCCATGTACCAGCGCAATCTGATCACGGGGCTTGCCAAGCTGCCGGTGGGGCTGGTCGGTATCGACTGCAAGCGGGGTGTGGAGCAGAGGGCCTACGCGCCCCGGCTCTCCGCCTTGGCCACCACCCCCGAGGATGCCGCCGAGCTGCTGGGCGTGCTGATTGCCGAAATGGAGGAGCGCTTTGACCTGCTCAGCGCCCATCACGTCTCGGATCTGTGGGATCTGCCCGATGAGGTGCGGCCGGTGCCGCTGGTGGTCCTCGTCGACGAGGTGGCCGAGCTGTTCCTGACCGCCGCGAAGAAGGACGAGGAACGCCGGAACCGGATGGTCATGCAGATGGTGCGGTTCGCCCAGATGGCTCGTGCGGTGGGCATCTACCTGGAGGTCTGCGGCCAGCGCTTCGGCGCCGAACTGGGCAAGGGCGCCACCATGCTCCGCGCCCAGCTCACCGGCCGGGTCGTCCACCGCGTCAACGACAAGCAGACCGCCGAAATGGGCCTGGGTGACGTCTCGCCGGACGCGGTGCTTGCCGCGACGCTGATCGCCGCTGACCGGCCGGGGGTGGCGGTGGCCGGGGACTCCTCGGGCAGCTGGTCCCGCATCCGCACCCCCGAGACCGCCCCGGCCGAAGCGTCGGCGGTCTGCCGGGAGTACGCACACCTGGTCCCGGACCTGCCTGCCCTGTCCCCGTTCCGCCCGTACGTGCCGGCCGAACCCGCCGCCGATGACGCGCCCTCGCTGATCAAGCCCCAGCCCGTCACCGAGTAACACCCTCCCCTTCCACGGTTGGCGTGACCGTTTCCGCCAGGTCCCTACCCCTCCCATGCCGAAAACCTGATCTTGGAAGGAGGACGCGATGACCAAGCCCCAGGCCGAACGCACCGCGATCCTCGTCGCCGGAGCCGTGATCATGGTCCTCACGATCGCCGCGTTCTGGCTCTCCTACGCCCATCTCGCCTCGGTCGCCCAGTCCCACGGCCTTGGCTCATCCCCGGAGCGTCGGTGGGCCTGGCCGGGCACCATCGACCTGTTCATCCTGGCCGGTGAGGTCCTGATGTTCCGCGCCGCGCTCCGGCACGTGACCGACTGGTGGGCGATCGGCCTGACCGTCGCCGGATCACTCGGCAGCATCGGCCTCAACGTCGCCGGAGTCGGCACCAACGCCCCGTTCCTGCACTACGTGGTAGCAGCCGTGCCGCCGTCCGCCGCGTTGCTGGCCTTCGGCGCCCTCATGCGGCAGGTGCACACCCTCGTCACCGACCCCGCCCCGGCCCCGGTGCCCGCGGCTGAACCGGTCGCGGAGCCGGTCAGCGTCGAACGGGTCCCGGAGCCTTCCCCGGCGGAACTTCCCGAGCCGGAGCCAGAGAAGGTGCCCGAACCGGAGCCGGTGCGCGAGCAGCTGCCAGAGCCTGCCCCGGTCGAGCCGTCACC
>NZ_NHSG01000157.1:0-15276 GCF_020024005.1 Streptomyces purpurogeneiscleroticus | reverse complement strand
GGTCCCCCCGGCCGTGGCCATCCCGCCGCGGCCTCGCAGAAGGAGCCAGCGTGAGACGCACCCCCCATGGACGTGCCGCGACGGGCCGCAGACGTGTGATGGCCACCGGCACCCTCGTCGCCGTGACGGCCCTCCTCGCCGTCGGCGTGCAGACCGGCGCGGGCAACGCCGCGCCCAACCCCGGCAGCACACACGCACAGCCCCGGGCGGGCGCCCTGCCCGCCAAGCTCTCCCCCTCGCAGCGTGCGGAGCTGCTGAAGGACGCCGCCGCCACCACCGCGCAGACGGCGAAGAAGCTCCAGCTCGGCGCCAAGGAGAAGCTCGTCGTCCGGGACGTCCAGCAGGACCGCGACGGCACGACGCACACCCGGTACGAGCGCACCTACGAGGGACTGCCCGTGCTCGGCGGCGACCTCGTCGTGCACGAGACCAGGACCGGCAAGGTCGAGCGGGTCACCAAGGGCGTGCGGGCACGGATAGCCGTGGCCGGCACGAAGGCGGCCGTGACGCCCGCGACCGCCGAGGCGAAGGCCCTGAAGGCGTCGAAGGCAGAGGGCGCGGAGAAGTCCGAGGCCAAGGAGCCGCGCAAGGTCGTCTGGGCGGCGGACGGCAAGCCGGTCCTCGCGTACGAGACCGTGGTCGGCGGGCTCCAGGAGGACGGCCAGACGCCGAACCGGCTGCACGTCATCACCGACGCCACCACCGGCGAGAAGCTGTTCCAGTACCAGGAGATCGACCAGGGCACCGGCAACAGCCAGTACAGCGGCCAGGTGACGATCGGCACGGCGCCCTCGTACACGATGACCGACACCACGCGCGGCAACCACAAGACGTACAACCTCAACCACGGCTCGTCCGGCACCGGCACGCTCTTCTCCGACCCGGACGACGTGTGGGGCGACGGCACCCCGCAGAACGTGCAGACCGCGGGCGTGGACGCCGCGTACGGCGCGCAGCTCACCTGGGACTACTACAAGAGCGTGCACGGCCGCAGCGGCATCAAGGGCGACGGCGTCGGCGCGTACAGCCGGGTCCACTACGGCAACAACTACGTCAACGCCTTCTGGGACGACAGCTGCTTCTGCATGACCTACGGCGACGGGTCGGGCAACGCCGCGCCGCTCACCTCGATCGACGTGGCCGCGCACGAGATGACGCACGGCGTCACCTCCAACACCGCGGACCTCGTCTACAGCGGTGAGTCCGGCGGCCTGAACGAGGCGACCTCCGACATCTTCGCGGCGGCCGTGGAGTTCAACGCCAACAACCCGAAGGACCCGGGCGACTACCTCATCGGCGAGAAGATCGACATCAACGGTGACGGCACCCCGCTGCGCTACATGGACAAGCCCAGCAAGGACGGCGCGTCCAAGGACTCCTGGTACTCGGGCGTCGGCAACGTCGACGTGCACTACTCCTCCGGCATCGCCAACCACTTCTTCTACCTGCTGTCCGAGGGCAGCGGCGCGAAGGACATCAACGGCGTGCACTACGACAGCCCGACCTCCGACGGCCTGCCCGTGCCGGGCATCGGCCGGGCCAACGCCGAGAAGGTCTGGTACAAGGCGCTCACCCAGTACATGAGCTCCAACACCAACTTCGCGGGCGCCCGCACCGCCACCCTGCAGGCCGCCGCCGACCTCTTCGGCAAGGACACCCCGACCTACAACACGGTCGCCAACACCTGGGCCGCGGTGAACGTCGGCAGCCGCGTCGGGGACGGCGGCGACCCCGACCCGGGCGGCAACGTCTTCGAGAACACCAACGACGTGGCCATCCCGGACGCGGGCTCCGCGGTCACCTCGTCGATCAGCGTCAACCGGACCGGCACGGCGCCCAGCACCCTCAAGGTCGGCGTGGACATCGTGCACAGCTACCGCGGTGACCTGGTCATCGACCTGGTCGCGCCGGACGGCACCGCGTACCGCCTGAAGAACTCCAGCGCCTGGGACTCGGCGGCGGACGTGCGGACCACGTACACCGTGAACGCCTCGGCGGAGAACGCGGCCGGCACCTGGAAGCTGCGGGTGCGGGACGTGTACTCCGGCGACACGGGCCACATCAACAGCTGGAAGCTGACCTTCTGACCCGGTCTGCCGGCAGACGGACAACAGGGAGTGCCACCCCCGCCGAGCGGCGGGGGTGGCACTCCTCCGTTATGCGGACGTCGGCTCGCTCTTTGCGAACAAATTGCGAAGCGGCGCCAATTAGCCGGTGACAGCCGCCCGTTCGGGTGGCACGCTAACCCCGCACGTACCACCCGCATCGCTTTGCACCCCCCACCACAGGCAAAGTTGAAGGAGCACGCGTGACCCCCCACATATCGCGTACCACCCGTATCGCCGGTGCCTCCGTGGCCGCCGCCGCGCTGCTCGCGGCCGGCATCGCCACCGGCACGGCGGGCGCGGCCCCCGCCCCCCCGGAGGCCGCCGGCGCGCCGGTCAAGATGACCGCCTCGCACCGCGCCGAACTGCTGCGCGACGCGCAGGCCACGAAGGCGAAGACCGCCGAGGAGCTGGGCCTCGGGGCCAAGGAGAAGCTGGTCGTCAAGGACGTCATCAAGGACGCGGACGGCACCACGCACACCCGCTACGAGCGCACCTACGACGGCCTGCCCGTGCTCGGCGGCGACCTCGTCGTCCACCAGGCCAAGGGCGGCGCCATCAAGTCGACCACCAAGGCCACGAAGGCCACCATCAAGGTCGCCTCCACCACCCCGAAGATCGCCCCGAAGTCGGCCGCGACGTCCGCCGAGTCGGTGTCCGGCAAGACGGAGGGCATCAAGAAGTCCGACGCGGCGACGCCGAACAAGGTGATCTGGGCGGCCAACGGCAAGCCGGTCCTCGCGTACGAGACGGTCGTCAAGGGCGTCCAGAAGGACGGCACCCCCAGCGAGCTGCACGTCGTCACCGACGCGACCACGGGCAAGAAGCTCTTCCAGCACCAGGCCATCGAGACCGGCGCCGGCACCAGCATGTACAGCGGCAAGGTCGAGCTGGCCACCAAGAAGGGCGGCAGCGGCTACGAGCTGACCGACGACAGCCGTGGCGGTCACGGCACGTTCGACCTGGGCGGTTCGGAGAGCGGCGAGGGCAAGCTGCTCACGGACGACGACGACAACTGGGGCACCGGCAAGGGCGACGACCCGCAGACCGCGGCCGTCGACGCGGCGTACGGCGCGCAGGTCACCTGGGACTACTACAAGAACGTGCACGGCCGCAGCGGCATCAACGGCGACGGCAAGGGCGCGTCCTCCCGCGTGCACTACGGCCAGAACTACGTGAACGCGTTCTGGGACGACAGCTGCTTCTGCATGACGTACGGCGACGGCGAGGGCAACACCCACCCGCTGACCGCGCTGGACGTCGCGGCGCACGAGATGTCGCACGGCGTCACCTCGGCCACCGCGAACCTGGAGTACAGCGGAGAGTCCGGCGGCCTGAACGAGGCGACCTCCGACATCTTCGGCGCCTCGACGGAGTTCAGCGCGAAGAACACCGAGGACCCGGGCGACTACCTCATCGGCGAGAAGATCGACATCAACGGTGACGGCACTCCGCTGCGCTACATGGACAAGCCCAGCAAGGACGGCAACTCGCTGGACTTCTGGAAGGAGGGTGCCGGGGACGTCGACGTGCACTACTCCTCGGGCATCGCCAACCACTTCTTCTACCTGCTGTCCGAGGGCAGCGGCGCGAAGGAGATCGACGGCGTGAAGTACGACAGCCCGACCGCCGACGGCTCCAAGGTCGAGGGCATCGGCCGGGAGAAGGCCGAGAAGATCTGGTACAAGGCGCTGACCGCGTACATGACCTCCACGACCGACTACAAGGCCGCCCGCGAGGCGACCGTGAAGGCCGCCACGGACCTGTTCGGCGCGGACAGCGCCGAGGTCAAGGGCGTCGAGGCGGCTTGGACGGGCGTGGCGGTGAAGTAACGCTTCGCCACCAGGCCCCCCTTACAGTCCGGGGAGCTTAGGGGGGCGGGGAGCCGCGTGGGCGTTGTCCACAGGGTGATCCGCCCCTTCCGGCATGCACGAGCCGGGCGGTGTCCGGAGGCTCCCGATATCCCTCCGGACACCGTCCTTCATGCGGTGCGGGCGGCCGTCCACAGGTCGGCCAGTGCCGCGTTGACCCGTGCGGGCTGCTGGGTGTGCGGGTAGTAGCCCGGAACGACCAGGTGGGCGGCGCCCACCGCGGTGGCGATATGGCGGGCGGCGGCGATCAGCGGCTCGCCCGCGTACTTGCGGTACGCCTCGGGCGCACCCGCCCAGTCGCCGGAGATCATGAGCTTCGGGAAGGGTGCCCCGGCCAGTGGGGTGAGCGGGATGTCCGCCTCCCAGCAGGGGCGTTCGGCCATGGTGGTGGCCGCCGCGCGCAGCCGAGCCGGTGTCGGCTCCGGCGTCTCCATGCCGACGGACTCGGTCGCGGCGCGCAGGTACTCCTCCGGCGTGAGGTCTGCGGGAAGGGCGGCGGTGGCCGCCCGGGCCCGGGCCAGGGCCGCGGCCACCACCGGATCGGCCTCGGCGGGCCGCAGCGCGCCGGGCTGGATCAGGGCGAGGGAGCGCACCAGGTCCGGGCGGCGTACGGCGGCGGCCATGGCGCTGACCCCGCCGTACGCGTGCCCGACCAGATGGGCACCGCCGCAGGACGCCAGCAGCCCGGTGATGTCCTCGGCGTCGACGGCCCAGTCGCTGCGGTCGATGTCCGGGCTCCGCCCGTAGCCCCTGCGGTCCATCAGGAGCAGCCGGTGCCGTGCCGCCAGCGGGCGCTGTGCCGCGAAGCCGTACTGGTCGTCGTCGCCCCAGGTGAGGATCCCGTGGACGAGGACGGCGGGCGGCCCGCCGGTGCCCGCGTCGTCCCATACGGTCGTGTGCACAGCGCCGTCCGGTATCACCGCAGCAGCACCCCCGCCGCCTCGCCCGTGGCCTCCGACGGGACCGCGATCAGGCCCATCTCGGCGTGCGTGGAGAGCAGGGGGTGGGCGGGGAGGATGCGGACCGTGTAGCCGAAGGGGCCGGTGCGGTCCAGGACGAGCGGGCCCTCGTACAGCCAGCGTCCCTCCAGGTCGGGGCCGCCCGCCGGCTTGAGCGGGACGGTGAGCGGGTCGGCGATCCGGTCGGACTCGTCGACCCGGCCGGAGACCAGCTGCACCTCGACGTCCTCGGGGGCCAGCTGGTCCAGCGTGACCCGGACGCGCAGGGCGAGGGTGCCGCCCAGTTCGGCCTGGCCGTTGGCGGGCGTGGTGGGGCTGCCGGTCTCGACGTGGTCCACCGCGACCCGCGGCCACGCCTCCCGCACCCTGACCTTCCACTCCGCGAGGCCGCGCGCGGCATCCGGGGTGAGGGCGCGGTGCGCGTGCGCCGCGGGGGCGTAGAGCCGCTCGACGTACTCCCGGACCATCCGGCCGGCGAGGACCTTGGGGCCGAGGGTGACGAGCGTACGGCGGACCATCTCGACCCAGCGGTGCGGTACGCCCGCCTCGTCGCGTTCGTAGAAGCGCGGCGCGACGCGTTGTTCGAGGAGTTCGTAGAGGGCCGCGGCTTCGAGGTCGTCGCGGCGCTCGTCGTCGGTGGCGGTGCCGTCGGCGGTGGGAATGGACCAGCCGAAGTCCGGCTCGTACCACTCGTCCCACCAGCCGTCGAGGACGGAGAGGTTCAGCGCGCCGTTCAGGGCGGCCTTCATGCCGGAGGTGCCGCACGCCTCCAGGGGGCGCAGCGGGTTGTTCAGCCAGATGTCGCAGCCGGGGTAGAGCTTCTGCGCCATGGCCATGCCGTAGTCGGGCAGGAAGACGATGCGGTGGCGGACGCGCGGGTCGTCGGCGAAGCGGACCAGCTCCTGGACGAGGCGCTTGCCGCTGTCGTCGGCGGGGTGCGCCTTGCCGGCCACCACGATCTGGATCGGCCGCTCGGGGTGGAGCAGCAGCTCCATGAGGCGGTCGCGGTCGCGGAGCATGAGGGTGAGGCGCTTGTAGGACGGTACCCGGCGGGCGAAACCGATGGTGAGGACGTCGGGGTCGAGGACTCCGTCGATCCAGGCCAGTTCGGCGGTGGCGGCGCCGCGCTGCCGCCAGGAGGCGCGCAGCCGCATCCGTACTTCGGTGACGAGCTGTTCGCGCAGGGTGCGGCGGAGGTCCCAGATGGCGGGGTCCGCGATGTCGGCGACCCGGTCCCAGCGTTCGGAGCCGCCGACGGTGAAGGCGTCCTCGGTGCGCTGGGCGCCGATCTGGCGGGCGCCGAGGCGGAAGACCTCGGGGGCGACCCAGGTGGGTGCGTGCACGCCATTGGTGACGGAGGTGATCGGTACCTCGTCGGGGTCGAAGCCGGGCCAGAGTCCGGCGAACATTTCGCGGCTGACGCCGCCGTGCAGCGTGGAGACGCCGTTGGCGCGCTGGGCCAGCCGCAGGCCCATGACGGCCATGTTGAAGACGTTGGGCTCGCCGCCGGGGTAGCTCTCCATGCCCAGGCCGAGGACGCGGGCGGCGTCGATGCCGGGGAGTTCGCCGTCGGGGCCGAAGTGCCGGGCGACCAGTTCGCGGTCGAAGCGGTCGATGCCGGCGGGTACGGGGGTGTGGGTGGTGAAGACGGTACCGGCCCGTACGGCTTCCAGGGCGCTGTCGAAATCGAGCCCCCCGGCGTCCTCTTCGGACAGTTCGTGGATGCGTTCCAGGCCGAGGAAGCCGGCGTGGCCCTCGTTGGTGTGGAAGACCTCGGGGGCTGGGTGGCCGGTGAGCCGGCAGTACGTACGGACGGCCCGTACGCCACCGATGCCCAGCAGCATTTCCTGGAGCAGACGGTGTTCGCTGCCGCCGCCGTAGAGACGGTCGGTGACCTGGCGTTCGCCGGGTCCGTTCTCCTCGACGTCGGAGTCGAGGAGGAGGAGCGGCACGCGGCCGACGCGGGCCTGCCAGATGTACGAGCGCAGCCGGCGGCCGCCGGGGAGCGCGAGGGAGACCTGGGCGGGGCTGCCGTCGTCCTCTCGGAGGAGTT
This sequence comes from Streptomyces purpurogeneiscleroticus, assembly GCF_020024005.1. Lineage (NCBI taxonomy): Bacteria > Bacillati > Actinomycetota > Actinomycetes > Kitasatosporales > Streptomycetaceae > Streptomyces > Streptomyces purpurogeneiscleroticus. The sequence continues at coordinate 8,288 of NZ_NHSG01000157.1, read as the reverse complement.
CCAGCGGCAGCTCGTTGGGGTCGAGGACCGGGTAGTGCTCCTGCTGCCAGCCCTCGCGGGAGAGGGTCTGGCGGAAGTAGCCGTGACGGTAGAGCAGACCGACGCCGATCAGCGGGACGCCGAGGTCGGACGCGGCCTTGAGGTGGTCGCCGGCGAGGATGCCGAGGCCGCCGGAGTACTGCGGGAGGGCGGCGGTGATGCCGAATTCCGGTGAGAAGTAGGCGACGGCCTCGGGCAGGGCACCGTCGACGGACTGGTACCAGCGGCGGCCGGCGAGGTAGTCCTGCAGGTCGTCGGCGCAGGCGGTGAGCCGGCGCAGGAAGCGGCGGTCGGCGGCCAGCTCGGCCAGGCGCTCGGCGGTGACGGTGCCGAGGAGCTGGACCGGGTCGGTGCCGGGCCGCTGCCGGCCGTCGGGGTCCAGGGCGTGGAAGAGCTCGCGGGTTTCGGTGTGCCAGGACCAGCGCAGGTTCCGCGCCAGTTCGCTGAGCGGTCGTAGGGACGGGGGAAGGACAGGGCGCACGGTGAATCGACGAATGGCCTTCACGCTCCGACCGTAGCGGCGGGCGGGCCGCAGCAACCACAGCGCGCGCCCGGCACTGCACACAACCGCTCGAAAGGCCCGCCCCACGCGCCGACCGCACTCGCATACGCCCCTTGCAGACCGTCCCGTACGTCTCCTGGCGGAGGTGCCGGTCCCGGAGCGGGCCCGTGGGCCCCGCCGCGTCTGCCCGCCGGACGGCCGCGGCCGGGCCGGGCGCGGAATCCGGCCAGAAATCGCCGCAACCTTCGCCATGCACCATCGACCCGATATGGCCGATTCCGCCCCGTCGTCCTCTCTTGTACGGACTGCGGGCCCACGGAAGGCTGCAGGATGGCGTCGGTGGAGCGCGGCGCGGCAGCCGGCGCCACGGACGCAACACCCTTGCCCGCCTGTCGAGTTGAAGAGAAGAGGGGAACTCCGTACATGGCCTGGACACGAACAGCCCGGCGACGGCTGGCCGCGGGGAGCACGGCCGCCGCGTCGGCGGCCCTGCTCTGCGCCGCCACGCTGCCGGCCCACGCTGCGCCGCCCGAAGGCCGGGTACTGGGGGCGGGGGCGTCCGGCGCGGTGAGCAGCAGCTACATCGTCACCTTCAAGCAGGGCACGCGGGGCATCGACGCGCGGTCGAAGGCGGGGAAGCGGCTGGCGGCGAAGTACGGCGCGACGATACGCCGGACGTACCGCAAGGCCATCAACGGCTACGCGATACGGGCGAACGCGACCCAGGCCCGGCGTCTCGCGGCGGACCCCTCGGTGGCGGCGGTGAGCCAGAACCGCACGGTAAAGCTGACGGACACCGTGAAGGCGCCGGGGGCCCTCCAGAAGAACCCGCCGTCCTGGGGCCTGGACCGGATCGACCAGAAGACCCTGCCGCTGAACAAGTCGTACGTCATGCCGCCCGGCGGCGGCGCGGGCGTCAGCGTCTATGTCCTGGACACCGGCGTGCGCACCACCCACAAGGACTTCGGGGGACGGGTCAGAAGCGGGTGGGACTTCGTCGACGACGACAAGGACGCGCTCGACGCGAACGGCCACGGCACCCATGTGGCCGCCACCATTGCGGGTGAGAAGTACGGCGTAGCCAAGAAGGCCGACATCGTCTCGGTGCGGGTGCTGGACGCCGAGGGCTCCGGCACCACCGACAACGTCATCGCGGGCATCGACTGGGTGGCACAGCACGCCAAGGGAAAGCCCTCGGTGGCCAACCTGAGCCTGGGCACCATGGCGTCCCCCCAGCTGGACCAGGCGGTGCAAAGCGCGATCGAAAAGGCCGGGGTGACGTTCACCGTCGCGGCCGGGAACAACAGGCTGCCGGCCGACCTGTACTCGCCCGGCCGGGTCGCGGAGGCCGTCACGGTCGGCGCCACGGACAACGACGACACCCGGGCCGAGTTCTCCAACTGGGGGCCCGGCGTGGACCTGTTCGCGCCGGGTGTGGGCATCACCTCGGCCTGGAGCTCGAACGACACGGCCGAGAAGGCGCTCTCCGGTACCTCCATGGCCGCGCCGCACGCCGCGGGCGCGGCCGCGCTCTACGTGGCGCGGCATCCGAAGGCGACGCCGGCGGAGGTCGGGAAGGCGCTGGTCGCCGGCGCTTCGTCGGGCCAGGTCAAGAGTGCGCTGGGCTCTCCGAACCGGCTGCTCCGGGTCGGCTAGTACCGCTCCGGACAGGGCCGTGAGGGCCGGCTCCGCCCGTCGGCGGAGCCGGTCCGCTGCTGTCCGCTCGCCACGCGGCGGCCGGTTCGCCCGGCTTGATCGCGGTGCGGTGTTACGTACGAGTAGTTCACCCGCGGCCGGATTGCCCGGCCGCGGGGCGTGGGAAGGCTCTGGCGGATACGTACGTTGCGTGCCTCCCCCCGCGTGTCCCCCGCCCTGCGCACCTCCAACCGAGTGAAAGGCGACAGGACCGTTCATGCCCGCAACCCGTAAGCCCGCCGCGGAGATACAAAGGACAACACCCCGCAAAGTGTCCCAAGTCTCAGGTGATCCCATGATCGGTCGCATTCCCGTCCTGGACGTCCGTCCCCAGATCGACTGCGGGCGCCGCCCGGCCAAGGCGGTGACCGGCGAAACCTTCGAAGTCTCCGCCACGGTCTTCCGGGAAGGCCATGACGCGGTCGCCGCCAATGTCGTGCTGCGCGACCCGGGCGGCCGGAGCGGTCCGTGGACGCCGATGCGGGAGCTGGCGCCGGGCACGGACCGCTGGGGCGCGCTGGTCACCCCGGACGCGGAGGGCCGCTGGACGTACACCGTGGAGGCGTGGTCGGACCCGGTGACGACCTGGCGGCGCACGGCGCAGGTCAAGATCCCGGCCGGCCAGGACACCGGCCTGGTGCTCGCCGAGGGTGCGGCGCTGCACGAGCAGGCGGCGGCGGGGGTGCCGAAGAACGCGGGGCGCGAATCGATTCTGCGGGTGGCCGACACGCTGCGCGACGAGAGCCTGCCGGCCGCCACCCGGCTGGCCGCGGCGCTCACCCCCGAGGTGATGGACACCCTCGGCCTGCACCCGCTGCGCGAACTGGTCAGTGCTTCCCGGCCGATGCCGCTGCTGGTGGAGCGGCGCCGGGCGCTGTACGGCTCCTGGTACGAGATGTTCCCGCGTTCGGAGGGGGCGTACGAGGCGCCCGACGGGACCCTGGTCAGCGGCAATTTCCGGACCGCCGCCGAGCGGCTGCCGGAGGTCGCCGCGATGGGCTTCGACGTGGTCTACCTGCCGCCGATCCACCCGATCGGCACGACCCACCGCAAGGGCCCGAACAACGCACTCTCCGCGGGCCCGCACGACGTCGGCTCGCCGTGGGCGATCGGCTCGGCCGAGGGCGGGCACGACGCCATCCACCCGGACCTGGGCACCTTCGAGGACTTCGCGCACTTCGTGCGCACCGCGCGGGACCTGCGCATGGAGGCGGCGCTGGACTTCGCGCTGCAGTGTTCGCCGGACCATCCCTGGCTGGACAAGCATCCCGAGTGGTTCCACCACCGCGCCGACGGGACCATCGCGTACGCCGAGAACCCCCCGAAGAAGTACCAGGACATCCACCCCATCGCCTTCGACGCGGACTTCCGCGGGCTGGTGAAGGAGACGGAGCGGTTGCTGCGCTTCTGGATGGAGCAGGGGGTGCGCATCTTCCGGGTCGACAATCCGCACACCAAACCGGTGGTGTTCTGGGAGAAAGTGATCGCGGACATCAACCGCACCGATCCGGACGTCATCTTCCTGGCCGAGGCGTTCACCCGCCCCGCCATGATGCGCACCCTCGCGCAGATCGGTTTCCAGCAGTCCTACACATATTTCACCTGGCGCAACTCCAAGCAGGAGCTGACCGAGTACCTCACCGAGCTGTCCCGGGATTCGGCCGATTGCATGCGGCCGAACCTGTTCGTGAACACCCCGGACATCCTGCACGCCTACCTTCAGCACGGCGGCCGGGCGGCCTTCGAGGTACGCGCGGTGCTCGCCGCGACCCTGTCCCCGACGTGGGGCGTGTACGCCGGATACGAGCTCTGCGAAGGGACTCCCGTACGAGACGGGAGCGAGGAGTACCTGGATTCGGAGAAGTATCAGCTGCGTCCCCGGGATTGGCAGACAGCGGGGCGCGAGGGCCGTAGCATCGCTCCCCTCATCACGGCACTCAACCGGCTGCGCCGCCGTCATCCGGCACTCCAGCAGTTGCGTGCCCTGCACTTCCATCATGTCGACAACGACGCGGTCCTTGCCTACTCCAAGCGCGAGGGTGCCGACGTGGTCCTCACGGTCGTGAACCTCGACCCGCACCACACCCACGAGGCAACGGTGTCGTTGGACATGCCGGAGCTCGGCCTCGACCGGCACGAGTCCGTACCGGTGCGCGACGAGCTCACCGGCGAGACCTACCACTGGGGCAGGGACAACTATGTGCGCCTGGAGCCGGGCAGTGGCATTGCGCCCGCGCACGTGCTGTCCCTGCGACCGTCCTCACCGATCGGAGGGTCACCCAATTGATCGTCAACGAGCCCGTCCCCGACACGTTCGAGGACACTCCGGCCAAGGACCGCGATCCCGACTGGTTCAAACGGGCCGTCTTCTATGAAGTCCTGGTGCGTTCGTTCCAGGACAGCAACGGGGACGGCGTCGGCGACCTGAAGGGCCTGACGGCCAAGCTGGATCATCTGCAGTGGCTGGGCGTCGACTGCCTCTGGCTGCCGCCGTTCTTCAAGTCCCCCCTGCGGGACGGCGGTTACGACGTCAGCGACTACACCTCGGTGCTGCCGGAGTTCGGTGACCTCGCCGACTTCGTGGAGTTCGTGGACGCCGCGCACCAGCGCGGCATGCGGGTGATCATCGACATGGTGATGAACCACACCAGCGATCAGCACCCGTGGTTCCAGGAGTCCCGCACCGACCCCGAAGGGCCGTACGGCGACTACTACGTCTGGGCGGACGACGACAAGCAGTACCAGGACGCCCGCATCATCTTCGTCGACACCGAGGCGTCCAACTGGACCTTCGACCCGGTGCGCAAGCAGTACTACTGGCACCGCTTCTTCTCCCACCAGCCGGACCTCAACTACGAGAACCCGGCGGTCCAGGAGGAGATGATCTCCGCGCTGCGCTTCTGGCTGGACCTGGGCATCGACGGCTTCCGGCTGGATGCCGTGCCCTACCTCTACGCCGAGGAGGGCACCAACTGCGAGAACCTCCCGCAGTCGCACGCCTTCCTCAAGCGGGTCCGGTCCGTGATCGACGCGAACTACCCGGACACGGTGCTGCTGGCCGAGGCCAACCAGTGGCCGGAGGACGTGGTCGACTACTTCGGCGACCCGGAGACCGGCGGCGACGAGTGCCACATGGCGTTCCACTTCCCGGTGATGCCGCGCATCTTCATGGCGGTACGCCGCGAGTCCCGCTACCCGGTCTCGGAAATCCTCGCCAAGACCCCGGCGATCCCGTCCGGCTGCCAGTGGGGCATCTTCCTGCGCAACCACGACGAGCTCACGCTCGAAATGGTCACGGACGAAGAGCGCGACTACATGTACGCGGAGTACGCCAAGGACCCGCGGATGCGCGCCAACATCGGCATCCGCCGCCGCCTCGCGCCCCTGCTCGACAACGACCGCAACCAGATCGAGCTGTTCACCGCCCTGCTGCTGTCCCTGCCCGGCACGCCGATCCTGTACTACGGCGACGAGATCGGCATGGGCGACAACATCTGGCTGGGCGACCGGGACGCGGTGCGCACCCCCATGCAGTGGACGCCGGACCGCAACGCCGGCTTCTCGTCCTGCGATCCGGGGCGGCTCTTCCTGCCCACGATCATGGATCCGGTCTACGGCTACCAGGTGACCAACGTCGAGGCCGCGATGTCCTCGCCGTCGTCCCTGCTGCACTGGACCCGGCGCATGATCGAGATCCGCAAGCAGAACCCCGCCTTCGGCCTGGGCACGTACACCGAACTGCCCTCGTCGAACCCGGCGGTACTGGCGTTCCTGCGCGAGTACCAGGACGACCTCGTCCTGTGCGTGCACAACTTCTCGCGCTTCGCCCAGCCCACCGAGCTGGACCTGCAGACGTTCGACGGGCGGCACCCGGTCGAGCTGATCGGCGGCGTGCGGTTCCCGGCCATCGGCCAGCTGCCGTACCTGCTGACCCTGGCGGGCCACGGCTTCTACTGGTTCCGGCTGCGGAAGGACGCGGTGGCTTAGCCGGCACGACGTTCCGGGCACCGGCCGGGCTCTCGGGCCGGTGCCGCGCGGGCGCACCTCAGGGCGCGCCCGCGCACCACCGCGTACGGGCCCGTCGCGCCGGCCGGCAGGCCGTCCGTGCCGGAGGCGTGAAGCTACCCGCCCGTACATGCACGCAAGGCGTGTTCGGGTGTTTTTCGACCTTTCGCCCGGGCAGTCTCCCTACTGCCGCACGGGCCGGACGATCCACTCGCCGCGCCTCCGGGCGTGGGGACACCTGCCGCAGATCCGCTGCCGTACGGACGATCCTCGCCCGACACGTCCCGCACCGCCCCACAGTAAAGGCCGTATTCCGGGACACTTTGCCGTAGCTGTCGTGTGCCCGGGGAAAGGACGCGACGTCATGTCGGAAACCGCCTCGACCCGTGCTCTGCAAGGCCGGCACCACCGGCCGTCCGTCACCACCGCACCCGGACTGCTGCCCTCGCTCGACCCTTTGCTGCGCGAATGGGTGCCACGGCAGCGGTGGTTCGCGGGCAAGGGCCGCCCGGTCACCGGCTTCGACCTGGTCGCGGCCGCCGAACTGCTGCCCGTCGACGGGACCGCCGGCAGCGCCGCCGCGCCCGGACTGCTGCATCTCCTCGTCCGCGCCCGGCAGCCCGGACCGCCGGCCCGCACGCCCGAGGACGACGACTGCTACCAGCTGCTGCTCGGCGTGCACGGCACGCTGCCGCCGCGGCTCGCCCACGCGCTGATCGGCCGCCCGGACGGCGGACCGCTGGCCGGGCGCACGATGTACGACGCGCTGCTGGACCCGCGGCTGTGCACGCTGCTGCTGGAACGGCTGCGGGTGCCCGGGCAGCTGGGCGCGCTCCGCTTCACCGTCGAGCCGGAGACGGCCATCGCCTCCGGCCTCACCGCCCGGCCGCTGACCTCCGAACAGTCCAACACCTCCGTGGTCTTCGGCGACGCCTACATCCTGAAGTTCTTCCGGCGGGCCTCCCCCGGCCTCAACCCCGACCTGGAACTGCCGCTGGCACTGGCCCGCGCGAAGTGCTCGCGGGTGCCCCCGCCGGTCGCGTGGTTCGAGTCGGACGCGGCGGGGCCGGTGACGGCGGCCGAAGGACCGCGCCATCACGCCGCAGAACCGATCACTCTCGGCGTGCTCACACCGTTCCTGGACGGCGCGGCGGACGGCTGGCAGCTCGCGCTCAACGCCCTCTCGGTACGCGCCGACTTCACCGGCTCCGCGCGGGCCCTCGGCCACGCCACCGCCGAGGTGCACACCGCACTCGCCGAGACGCTGCCCACCACCGAGCTGCGCCGCACCCACCTGGAGCTGATCGCCGCCGGCATGGCCGAGCGGCTGGACGTCGCCGCCCGCGCGGTCCCGGCGCTGCGCCCGTACCGCACCCGGCTGCGCACCGCCTTCCACGCGCTGACCACCCTCGGCCGGGACGGCCGCACCTTCGCCGCGCAGCGCATCCACGGCGACCTGCATCTCGGCCAGACGCTGCGCTCCGCGGGCGAGGGCCGCTGGTCGGTCATCGACTTCGAGGGCGAGCCGGCCCGGCCGTTGGCGGAAAGGCGCGATGTCCAGCCCGCGGTGCGCGACGTGGCCGCTATGCTCCGGTCCTTCGACTACGCGGCGCGCAGCGGCCCCGGCGGCGGCGACGCCTGGTCACTGGAGTGGGCGCGGCGCGCGCGGAACGCGTTCTGCCGCGGCTATGCCGAGGCCGGCGGCCTGGACCCGGACTCCGTTCCGGAGCTGATGCGCGCGTACGAGACCGACAAGGCCGTGTACGAGGTGCTGTACGAGGCACGGCACCGGCCGGACTGGCTGCCCATCCCGATGGCCGCCGTCCGCCGTCTCGCCGGCCCGGACCCGCGCCTGGGCACCGACCCGCAGCTGACGACCGACCCGCACGTGGGCGCGGGGCCCGACCCCTACGCCGAAACGGACCCCGAGGAGGGCGACCCGTCGTTCCCGAGCTACGCGCCGCCCGAGGACCGCACCTGACCACCGAGAACCGCCCTTCGATCCCCCGATCCCCGAAACGCCCCGCCAGGAGGCTCCTCCCGTGAC
>NZ_NHSG01000156.1:0-15082 GCF_020024005.1 Streptomyces purpurogeneiscleroticus | reverse complement strand
CCGCACCCACCGACAGGAGAGTCACCCCACCATGTCCGGGACCAGCCCCGAAGCCCCGCCGACCGCCGGTGCGCCGTCGCACGACGGCGCACCGCTGATCGACGCCGAGGAGGACCTGACCCCGGCACCGCAGCTGGCCGCCGCCCGCCGGCGGCTGCGTACGCACCCCGCGCTGCTCCTCCTCGGCATCGTCCTCGCCTCCCTCAACATGCGGGCCGCGCTCGCGGGCGTTTCACCGCTGCTCGGTGAGATCGGCGAGCACTTCGGGCTGAACGCGACCGCGGGCAGCCTGGTGACGGTGATCCCGCTGGTCTTCATGGGGCTCGGCTCCTACGTGGCGCCGAAGCTGGCCGGGCGCTGGGGTACCGAGACCGTCCTGTTCAGCGCGCTGGTACTGCTCTGCGCAGGCATCGTCGTACGCGTCGCGCCGCCGCTGGTGGCACTGTTCGCCGGCTGCGCGCTGGTCGGCGCGTCCATAGCCCTGCTCAACGTGCTGATGCCCGGCCTGATCAAGCGGGACTTCCCCGACCGGGCCGCGCCCATGACCGCGCTGTACTCGACGGCGATGATCCTCGGCGCCACCGTTTCGGCGGCCACCTCCGTGCCCCTGGAGAACGCGCTCGGCAGCTGGCAGGGCTCGCTGGTCTCCTGGGGGCTGCTCGCCGCGGTGGCCGCGCTCGTGTGGATTCCGCAGGTGGTCCTCGCACGGCGCGGCGCGCGGCACGGGGAGGCCGCCGCGACCCCGAAGCACAGCGTCGAGTCCGGCCCGAAGCTCGGCCGCTCACCGCTGGCCTGGCAGGTCACGCTCTTCATGGGCTCGCAGTCGCTGATCGCCTACGTGGCCATCGCCTGGCTGCCCACGGTGTTCACCGACCACGGGATGGACAAGGCGCAGGCCGGACTGGTCTTCGCGTTCAGCACGCTGCTGCAGATGGCCGGTTCGTTCGTGGTGCCGGTACTGGCCGGGCGGATGCGGCGGCAGCGGCTGCTGGCGGCGTGCGTCGCGCTGCTGATGGCGCTCGCCTGCACGGGCCTGCTCGTCGCCCCGGTGGCCGGGGCATGGGTGTGGGCCGCGCTGCTCGGCATCGGGCAGGGCGGTGCGCTGGGCCTGGCGCTGACGATGATGGTGCTGCGGGCCGGCGATCCGCACACCGCCGCACGGCTGTCCGGCATGGCACAGACGTGGGGCTATCTGCTCGCCGCCGTGGGCCCGTTGGCGCTGGGCGCGGTGCACGAGGCGACGGGCGGCTGGACGCTGCCGATCACGCTGCTGCTCGCCGTCTGCGCGGCGCTGGTACTGCTGGGGCTGGGCGCCGGGCGGGACCGCCGCATCGGCGCCTGAGCCCCGTTACCGCCGTCCTGTGGCGTGCTCCCGCGCTCCTGTGGCGTGGTACCGCGCTCCCGTTGCACCGCGCGCAGCGTCGCCCCGTACACCGCGCGCGCCAGCCGGGCGCCCCAGAGGGAGCGCGGCCCCGCGAAGTCCTCTACGTGCTGCCCCGGTTGCGGTACGGGCGCGGCGACGCACACCGCGTCCGTGGGGGTGCCCGACGCGTCCAGGCCGTGGTCGAGGAGGGCCTGCACCTTCGCCTCGGTCGCCGTCATCACGGAGTTGACCAACGCGGCGTCGGAGAGGGCCACGGGCAGCGTGACGAGGATGTTGATCGTGCCGGGGCGGTAGGCGCCTTCCGCGGCGCCCGGTGTCCTGCCTGCGGCGCCCGGTGCCATGTCCGCGGCGCCCGGTGTCCTGCCTGCGGCGCCCGAAGTCCTGCCTGCGGCGCCCGGTGTCATGTCTGCGGCCCAGCCGTGCACGCCTGTTCCCGCCGTGACGAGCGCCTGTGCGCCCCCTTCGCACGCCGACGAGCGGGTGCGCAGGATGTCCGCGGCCGTCATCATGCCGACGCCCGGACCCGTCGCCCCGACAGCAGCGGCTATCTCCGCGAGGTGCGCCTGTGGATCGCGGCGCGTATAGCCGTGCGCAACCTGGGCGTTGAGCACCCAGGAGCGGATCCCGATGCCGCCGCCGAGCACCGCGCTGGAGATCATCCGGTGGCCCGGGCCCGGTCGCCACAAGAGGGCGGGGAGGAACTGGCCGTCCGTGGTGTCGCGGTGCCGCACGGTGCGCACCGGGAGCGGCGGGATGAGCGTGGTCACCCACGCACCCTACGGTCTGGCCTACCGTGCCCTCATGAGCGATGTGCACGATACGCAGCACTCCGGTGACCGGCGCCGCACACGCCTCACCCGGAGGGCGTGGCTTCTCCTGATCGGCGGCGCCGTTCTCGTCGTCGGTCTGGTCCTCCTCCTGGTGCTCCTCCCCGGGGACGAGCGGCCGGCGCGGGCCGAGAAGCTCACCCTCCCGGAGGGCCGGCGGGCCTCCCAGGCGTACGCGGCCGTCGACAAGGTGCTCCACGTCGCCGCGGGGACCACCGAGAAGGCCGCCAAGAAGGCCGCCACGGGTCGCAATCCGGCGAAGCGGCTGCGCCTCCCGGCCGAGGCGAAGGGCAACCCGGAGGGGTACCTCTACCCGGCCACGTATCCGATCGACGAGGACACCACCCCGAAGAGCCTGCTGTCCTTCATGGTGAACACCGCGCGCCAGAGGTACGCGGCGGACGGCCTGCCGCCGACGGCCCGGCCCGGGGGCCTGAGCGCGTACGAGACGGTCGTGGTGGCCTCCGTCGTGCAGGCCGAGGCGGACACCCCGCAGGACATGGGCAAGGTCGCCCGAGTCATCCGCAACCGGCTCGACAAGGGAATGCCGCTCCAGATGGACTCGACCCTCAACTACGGACTGGGCCGGTCCACTCTGCGCACCAGCCACGCGGACACCCGTACGGACAGCCCGTACAACACCTACCGGCACAAGGGGCTGCCGCCGACGCCGATCGGCAATCCGGGCCAGGACGCGACGCGGGCCGCGATCTCGCCCCCGAAGGGCGACTGGCTGTACTTCGTCACGGTCCGGCCCGGCGACACCCGCTTCACCGCCGACTACGAGGAACACCACAAGAACGTCCAGGAGTTCAACGAGGCCCAGGAGGGGAGCCGGTAGGCCGCCCCTTCTGGTGCAGCGGGGGGGGCCGCCCCCTTCTGGTGCAGCGGGGCCTACTCCTCCCCGGCCAGCGTCAGCGACTTGAGCCGGCGGGCCGCGTACCAGGTCGCCGCGCAGGTGACCACGACGAGCAGCACGACGGCGGGCACGAGGCCCACGTCCGAGGTGACCGCACCCTCGGCGCCCGCCTTCTGGGCCAGCGCGAGTGCCCACTGCTGGACGCTGAGGGTGCGTGCCCCCGGTACGAGGTTGCCGAAGACCGCTTCCCAGACCAGCGCGTAGACCAGCCCGATGACGACGGCGTGCCGCGTGACCGTGCCGAGGAACAGGAAGAGAGCGCTGTAGGCGACGGAGGCGACCGCCGCGGCGAGCGCGTAGGCGACCGCGAGCTGCTGGCTGTTGCCGTTCAGCACGAAGCCCGCGATCAGTACGGGCACGGCGGTGAAGACGACGCTCACGCCGGTCGCGACGAGCAGCTTGGTGACGATGACCGTCGACCGCCGTACGGGCTTGGACAGGAGATACACCACCGAGCCGTCGTCGATCTCCGGGCCGATCGCGCCCGTACCGGCGATCACGCCGATCAGCGGCACCATCGTGGCCAGCGCGAAGCCGCCCAGGACGGTGTTGGCCGTGGTGTCGTCGGCGCCGGTCAGCGCCCGTACGGCAATGGCGATGACGAGCAGCAAGACGGGCAGCGCAAAGAGGACGGCGGCGCGGCGGCGGCCGAGCAGCGCCCGGTAGGTCAGCCGGGCGACGGTGGGATGGACGAGCGATGACATCGCGTCAGGGCTCCTTTCAGGTCGTATGCGACCGCTTCGGTACGGCTTCAGGCCGCTACGAGATAGGAGAAGACCGATTCCAGCGACTCGTCCGAGGGCGAGACGGCGAGGAGCCGGATGCCGTGGTCCCGGGCGACGCGCGGCAACAGGGTGGTGAAGCGGCCGAAGTCGACGGCCTGGATGCGCAGCGCGCCCTCTTCGAGGTCGACCTCGATGCCGGACGTCGAGGGGTCGGCGATCAGCGCGGCGGCCAGCGCCCGGTCGTCGTCGGACCGTACGAGGTAACGGTGCGGCCGGTCCGTCATCAGCCGGCGGATCCGCCGGAAGTCACCGGAGGCGGCGTGCCGGCCGGCCACGATGACCTCGATGTGGGACGCCAACTGCTCGACCTCTTCGAGGATGTGCGAGGAGAACAGCACGGTGCGGCCCTCGTCGCCCATCCGCCGCAGCAGCTCCATCAACTGCATGCGCTGGCGCGGGTCCATGCCGTTGAACGGCTCGTCGAGCAGCAGCACGGACGGCTCGTGCACCAGCGCGGACGCCATCTTCACGCGCTGCCGCATGCCCTTGCTGTACGTCGAGATGCGGCGGTCCTGGGCGTACTCCATGTCGACGGTGGCCAGTGCGCGGGCCGCCTCCTTGCGGCCCAGACCGTGCAGTTCGGCATTGGCCAGTACGAAGTCGCGCCCCGTGAGGAAGTCGTACATGGCCTCGCGCTCCGGCACGATGCCGATGTCACGGTAGATCGACTCGTTGCGCCAGACCGTGCGGTCGTCGAGCGTGACGGTGCCGCTGGAGGGCGGCAGGAAGCCGCCCATCATGTTGAGCAGCGTGGACTTGCCCGCGCCATTGGGGCCGAGCAGACCGGTCACTCCGGGCGCGATGGTCATCGTGATGTCGTTCACGGCAACGACATTTCCGAACCAGCGGGAGACGTTTTCCATCTTGACCGTGGTCACAGTCCGGCCTTTCGGTAGCGGCGCATCAGGAGGGCGAGCGAGCCGGCGATGACGCCCAGCACGACGAGGAGGTAGACGAATCCGGCGCCCGTGGACGGGCCGATCCCGTTGGGGGCCGACGACGTCGCGCCCAGAAAGGCGCTCTGCACGCCGTCGATGAGGGTGATCGGGGAGAACAGCCCCAGCCAGCCGATGACCTCGGTGTTGCCCTGGGCGAAGGAGATGCCCTGCATGGCGCTGACCGCGGCGTACGGGATGGTCAGTACGGCGATGACGGCGGCGACACCGAAGCCGCGGCGCGGCGTGAGCGCGGCGATGACCAGCCCGATCGCGGCGAAGAGCAGCGAGAGCAGGGCCACCGACACCAGCCCCTGGGCGAACCCCTTCGTCTGCTCGGCGAAGTCGAGTTTCGCCAGCAGCGCGCCCACGTACAGGATCAGCAGCGGCACGGCGGTGAGGAGGAACAGCGCGCCACTCATCGCGGCGTACTTGGCCGCTACGTAGTCGGCGCGTTCGATCGGCCGTGAGAAGTACAGCGGCACGGTCTTGAAGCGCAGGTCGCGGGAGACCGACTGGGGTGCCTGCGCGGCCAGGAAGAGGCCGATGACCGCCTGGAGGTAGACCGCGTAACGCGTGTAGTCCAGGGGCAGGTCGCGCGCCTTGGTGAAGATCGTGACCGCCACCAGGATCGCGGCCGGTACGCACATCACCGCAAGCAGGATCATCGGCAGCACCTTCGTGCGCGCCGAGCGGCCCAGCCCGTAGGCGCCGCGCAGGCTCTGCGAGAAGAGCGAGCGGCGGGCGTACGCGCGTCCCAGCCGGGGGCCGTCGTAGTGGCGGTAGCCGATGTCGTGGATCGAGGCGGCGGGGCCCGGGCCGCCCGTGGGGGCCGTGGTGGACTCAGGCATCGGGGGCTCCTGCGGGGGCTGCTTCGGGGGCTGCGGGGCGCGCGTCCGTACGGTCCGGGGCGGCGTCACGGCCGCCCTCGTGGGCGCTTTCGTGGTCGCGGAAGACCTCCGCGATGCGGTGCCGGCGCTGTTCCATCCGGACCAGGCCGAGGCCGAGCTCCGCGACGGTGTCCCGGACCAGGTCGTACGTCTCCTCGCCGGCGGCCTCGACGTACAGCAGGCGGCCGGTCGCGGCCGGGTGCCCTTCGCCGGGGCCGGCCGCGGGGCCGGTCACCGCGCCGGCGGCCGTCAGGGCCTCGCGCAGCGCGCGCAGCCCGTCCGGGTGCGCGTCGGAGTCGGTGACCTCGATGGCGAGCGAGGTGGTGGCCTGGGTGAACTCGTCCGTGGCCGAGGAGCGCAGCAGCTTCCCGCCGTCGATCACGACGACGTGGTCGCAGGTGCGCTCCAGCTCACCGAGGAGGTGCGAGGTGACCAGCACGGAGATGCCGAAGTCGCGGTGGACGCGGCGGATCAGGCCGAGCATCTCGTCGCGCCCCGCCGGGTCCAGGCCGTTGGTGGGCTCGTCCAGGAAGACCAGCTGGGGATCGTGGACGAGCGCCTGGGCCAGCTTGACGCGCTGCTTCATGCCGGTGGAGTAGCCCCCGATGGGGCGGTAGCGCTCTTCGTAGAGGCCGACGTGGCGCAGGGTGTCGGCGGTCCGCTCCCGGGCGGCGGTCGGCGGCAGACCGGACATCCGCGCCATGTGGACGACGAACTCGGTCGCCGAGACGTCCGGTGGCAGGCAGTCGTGCTCGGGCATGTAGCCGACCCGCTCGCGGATGGCGCCGCCTTCGGTGGCCACATCCAGGCCGAGGACCGCGGCGGTGCCTTCGCTGGCGGGCGACAGGCCCAGCAGGATCTTGATCAGGGTGGACTTTCCGGCGCCGTTGGCACCCACCAGGCCGGTCACGCCGGGGGCGATGTCAACGGAGAGCCGGTCCAGGGCGGTCACCCGCGGGAACCGCTTGCTGAGGCTTTCGGTCGCGATCACAGTCACACGGTCGACGCTAGTGTCACGCGCCACACCGGGCGTCACCCCAGACGGCTGGATGTCCGTCCGACTCCAGGCGTAGCGCCCCGTAGGGGGTCCTGCGAGGGGCTGAGGAGTTTTCCACAGGCCGGCGACGGACTCTTGACGCAGCCGCCGACCATTGTCACATTCATCAGTGTCAAGTTACGCGCACGTACCGCAACGGAACGGTTGGCGATGACCACGACCACAGCAGCGACCACCACCGCGACCAAAGGCCCGGCCGCGGAGCTCAGCGGGTTCAGGGAGGTCCAGCGGCTGGCGTACGCCTGCGCCGAGGCGGTGGCCGCGCAGCTGAAGCCGGGGGTGACCGAGCGCGAGGCGGCCCGCATGCAGCGCCACTGGCTGCGCGAGCGGGGCGTCACGGACTGGTTCCATCTGCCCTTCGCCTGGTTCGGCGACCGCACGGCCTTCGCGAACTTCCGCGTACCGCTGCAGTTCTTCCCGACGAACCGGGTGCTGGAGCCGGGGATGCCCTTCATCCTCGACATGGCCCCGGTGTACAAGGGCTACACGGCGGACATCGGGTACTCCGGCTGCCTCGGCCTCAGCCCGCTGCACGACCGGCTGCTGGCCGACCTGGAGGCGCATCGCGAGCTGATCCTGCGCGAGGTGCGCGAGCGCCGGCCGCTGCGCGAGATATACGAGGACGTCGAGCGCCTCATGGTCCGCCAGGGATATGCGAACAGGCATCGCGCGTACCCCTTCGGCGTGATCGCCCACAAGGTCGACCGAGTGCGTGAACGCCGCTGGTCGCCCACGCTGTTCGGCTTCGGCACCCAGTCGCTCAAGGGCCTGGCGTCCGACGCGCTGCACGGTCACCGCGAGGGCTGGTCCCCGCTGTGGAGCCCGTACCGCTTCTCCGACCATCCGCCGCAGCCCGGGCTGTGGGCGGTCGAACCACACCTCGGATTCCGGGGCATCGGCGCGAAGTTCGAGGAGATCCTGGTCGTCACCGACTCCCGGGACCCCGAGGAGAGCGCCTTCTGGCTGGACGACGATCTGCCGCATGTGCGGCGCTGGCAGGAGGAGAAGGCGGCGTGAGCAGGGCACATGAGGAGAGCGGGGAAGCGATCATGAGTACGGGACTCGAGGGCGCGCGGGAGCGCTGGGTCCGCACGGGCGGCGTGGAGCTGTGCGTGGCGGAGCTGGGCGATCCGTCCCGGCCCACGGTGCTGCTGGTGCACGGCTATCCGGACAGCAAGGAGGTCTGGTCGCGGGTCGCGCCGCTGCTGGCCGAGCGCTTCCATGTGGCGCTGTACGACGTCCGGGGCTGCGGCCGGTCCACGGCGCCGCAGCCGCTGCGCGGCGGGTACACCCTGGAGAAGCTGACCGACGACTTTCTGGCGGTGGCCGACGCCGTCAGCCCGGACCGGCCCGTCCACCTGGTGGGGCACGACTGGGGTTCGGTGCAGTCCTGGGAATTCGCGACGGTCGAGCGCACGCAGGGCCGGATCGCGTCCTTCACCTCGATGTCCGGCCCGTCCCTGGACCACTTCGGGCACTGGATCAAGAAGCGCATGGTCCGGCCGACCCCGCGCCGCGCGGCCCAGCTGCTGAACCAGGGCGCCAAGTCCTGGTACGTCTACATGCTGCACACCCCGGTGCTGCCCGAGCTGGCCTGGAAGGGCCCACTGGGCAAGCGCTGGCCGAAGATCCTGGAGCGCGTCGAGAAGGTCCCTGCCGGGGAGTACCCGACCGCGTCCCTGCCCACCGACGCCGCGCACGGCGCCTGGCTGTACCGGGACAACGTCCGGTCCCGGCTGCGCCGCCCGCGCGCGGACGCGTTCGCGCACTGCCCGGTCCAGCTCATCACCCCGACCGGCGACGCCTTCCTGTCGGAGCGGCTGTACGACGAGCTGGAGCAGTGGGTCCCGCGGCTCACCCGCCGCACGCTGCCCGCCAAGCACTGGGTGCCGCGGACCCGCCCGGACCAGCTGGCCGCCTGGATCGAGGAGTTCGTCACCGCCAAGGAGGAGGGCGATCCGGCCAAGGAGGCCGTCCCGCGCGGGCGGTACGCGGACCGGTTCGGCGGCAGCCTGGTGCTGGTGACCGGCGCGGCGAGCGGCATCGGGCGGGCCACGGCGTTCGCGTTCGCCGAGGCCGGCGCGCGGGTGGTCGCGGTGGACCGCGATGCCGAGGGGGCGGCCCGTACGGCGGATCTGGCGCGGCTGATCGGGGCCGGCGCCGCCTGGTCGGAGGCGGTGGACGTCAGCGACGAGGCGGCCATGGAGAAGCTCGCCGAGAAGGTCGCCGCCGAGTACGGCACGGTCGACGTCCTGGTGAACAACGCCGGCATCGGCCTGTCCGGCTCGTTCCTGGAGACCACCTCCGAGGACTGGAAGAAGGTCCTGGACGTCAACCTCTGGGGCGTCATCCACGGCTGCCGGATATTCGGCCGGCAGATGGCCGAGCGCGGCCAGGGCGGCCATATCGTCAACACCGCCTCGGCCGCGGCGTTCCAGCCCTCCAGAACGCTGTCCGCGTACAGCACGTCCAAGGCGGCGGTGCTGATGCTCAGCGAGTGCCTGCGCGCCGAGCTGGCCGGGCAGGGCATCGGGGTCAGCGCGATCTGCCCCGGCCTGGTGAACACCAGCATCACCGCCACCTCCCACGTCACCGGGGTCTCGGCCGAGGAGGAGCAGCGCCGCCAGTCCAAGGCCGCGCGCCTCTACGGCCTGCGCAACTACCCCCCGGAGAAGGTCGCCGACGCCATCCTGCGCGCGGTGGTCCGCAATCAGGCGGTCGTGCCGGTCACCCCCGAGGCGCGTGGCTCCCGCGCCCTGTCCCGCTTCGCCCCGCGCGCCCTGCGCGCGCTGGCCCGGATCGATCCGCTGTAGGCGTCGTCCCGGCCCCGGCCGGGAGGGGCTGGGGCCCGTCGCCGCGGCGTGGCAGGCCCCCGGGTGGCGAGAGTCGGCCGGGGCGTTACGGCGCCGCCGCACGCGGTCGTACCATCCCTCGCAGGAAGGGTCGCTGCGCAGGGCCGCCCGGTACCACGCGTACTCCCCGGCCGTCCGGGCGGCGCGGGCACGGTGGGCGCGCGGCCATCTCGTGAGGAGCACCGCATTGACCGAGCAGCACAGCCCCGCGGCCGAGTACCGCATCGAGGAGCTGGCGCACCGGAGCGGCACCACGGTCCGTACGATCCGCGCGTACCAGGACCGTGGGCTGCTGCCCAAGCCGGAGCGCCGGGGCCGGGCGAACGTCTACGCCGACGCGCACCTCGCCCGGCTGCGGCAGATCTCGGACCTGCTGGACCGCGGGTACACCCTGGCCAGCATCAAGGACCTGCTGGAGGCGTGGGACGCGGGTCGGGGGCTGAGCGGGGTGCTGGGCCTGGTCGCCGAGATCGACGGGCCATGGACGGACGAGGAGAGCGGCCGGATCTCCCGGGAGGAGCTGAACGCGGCCTTCGGCGGCAGCCCCGACGAGGCGGCGGTGGCCGACGCGGTGGAGCTGGGGGTGCTGGAGCCGGTGCCGGGCAGCACGGAGGAGTTCCTCGTGCCCAGCCCGCAGGAGCTCGCGGTCGCGGCCGAGCTGCACTCCGCGGGCGTGCCGCTGCCCGCCATCTCAGGTCATCTGCGGGAGCTGCGGGTGCAGGTGGAGCACATAGCCTCGCGCTTCCTGGACTTCACCACCGAGCATGTCTTCCACCAGTACCTCGACCACCCGCCGAGCGACGCCGAGGCGGAGGAGGCGGCGGACCTCGTCCGCCGGCTGCGGCCGCTGGCCCAGCAGACCGTGGACGCCGAACTCGCGCGCGCCATGCGGACGTTGGCGAGCCGCTATCTGCGTCATCAGCTGCACAGCGAGCCCCCGGAGCGGCACGCCGCGGCCGAGCAGGTGGCACTGCCGGCCGCCACGGTGCAGTCCGTCCGCGACCTCGTCGGCCCGGCGGGCGTCGCGGCCTTCGTCGCCGCGGCCACCGAGCGCGAGGTGAGCGCCCGCCGGATGGACTCCCTGGTCACGCACGCCGACCGCACGGGACCCATCGGCCCGGCGGCCGGCTGATGAGAGGCCCGGGCCCCGTCCGTTTCACGTGAAACATCCGCCGTGCGGATGCCCCGCCGCAGGCCCGTAGATCTCCTCTACAGCCCGGGCGCTCCCCACACCGGGAACCAACGGCTCAGGTCCTTCTCCACGGTCAGATCGTCACCGAGCAGGGACCGAACCTGGAGTTCGAGCGGGTTGTCGCGCTTCTCGCCGGAGCCGGGGAGCGGGGCGAAGGGATAGAACGTGCCGCGCTTGTAGAGGTAGACCAGCGCCAGTGAGCGGTCCCGCTCGTCCCGGAAGCCGATCAGCGAGCAGAGCAGCTGCGGCCCGAAGCCGCCGTCCTGGAGCGAGGTATTGACCGCGTGCAGGTCGTTGACCAGGCCCGCGGTGTCCTCCGCGGCGTGCCGGGCGAGCAGCCAGGTGTAGCCGTACTGGTCCTGGCTGAACTCCACCGGCGGGCCGAGCAGCGCCCGTACATCGGCCCGGATGCGGGCGAACGCCCCGCCTTCGACGCTCGCGAAGCAGACCGACCCCCGGCCGGTCGGCGTGAACCCGGTCGCGGCCTGCAGGGTGATCGCGGCGGACGGCAGCGCGAAGAGCTGGTCGAGGTCGGGGCGCACCGCCTTGCTGCGGCCGAGGATCACGTCCAGAAAACCCATCGAATGGCTCCCGGGGGCGAAGGGGCGGGAAGGGCGGTGGGAAGCGCGCCAGGTGCGGCTTCCGATCCGCTCATGGGCGGCCCAGCTGCGCGGAGATGCGGCCGAGCTGGTCCAGGCGCTGTTCCAGCGTCGGGTGGGAGGAGAGCAGCTGGACGGCGTTCTCCTTGGAGAACGCCGGGGCGAAGTAGAACGCGTTGAACGGCTCGGCCTTGCGCAGGTCGCGGGTGGGAATCCGCGCCATCTGGCCGGTGACCTTGGTGAGCGCGGCGGCCAGCGCGGACGGCCGCCCGGTGAGCAGGGCGGCGGCCCGGTCGGCCGACAGCTCGCGGTAGCGGGACAGCAGCCGGGTGAGCAGGAAGCTGAGGACATAGACCACCGCGCTGACGACCGTGACGATCACAATGGCGAGGGCGGCGTTGTTGTCCCGGTTGCTGCGCCCCACGCCGCTCCAGAGCGCCGCCCGGGTGATGATCCCGGCCAGTACGCCCAGGAACGAGGCGATGGTCATCACCGCCACGTCGCGGTGGGCGACGTGCGACAGCTCGTGCGCGAGCACCCCCTCCAGCTCCTCGGGCTCCAGCCGCCGCAGCAGCCCGGTGGTGGCACAGACCAGGGAGTTCTTCTGGTTGCGCCCGGTGGCGAAGGCGTTCGGTACGTCGGTGTCGGCGATGCAGACCTTCGGCTTGGGCATGTCCGCGAGCGCGCACAGCCGGTCCACGGCGCCGTGCAGTTCGGGTGCCTGCTCGGGGGTGACCTCGCGCGCGCCCATGGCGAACGCCGCGATCCGGTCGCTGAACCAGAACTGTCCGATGAACAGCGCGGCCGAGATCAGCAGCACGAACAGCCACGCGCCCTTGAGCAGCACCACCAGCACGCCGACGACCACGACGTACAGCAGGCCGATGAGGAACATCGTCACGACCATGCGCGAGGTCAGCCCGCGGTCCGGGGCGAATCGGGTCTGTGCCATGAGGTCCTCCAGCCGGACGGTCCAGCCGACCGTCCGCACGACGACGCCTCTGCCCCGATTCTCCCTCTTGATTCCCCTTTGGTTCCTCTTGGCGGGGAAAAGGGCCTTGATCGTTCTCTGACACGGGGCACCCGGCCCATGCACCGCCCTCAGCAGGGCGCGCGTCCGCCTGCGCCCCTAGCCCGCCAGCTGTGCCATGCCCTCCGCCGCGATCCGCTCGAACACCGACAGGTCCGCGGCGAAGATCGTGTCGTCGATCGGCCAGTGCAGGACGATCTCATCGATGCCCAGCTCACCATGGCGCCCGGCGAAGTCCACGAACGCGTCGACGGAGTCCAGCGGCCGGTCCGGGGTGAAGCCGGTCAGCAGGGTCTTCGGCAGCTTCCCGGCGTCCCGGCCGACGGCCTCGCACGCCGCGCCCAGCTTCTCGATCTGCCCGGCGATCGCGGCGTGCGACTGCTCGGGCGTCCCGGCGGCGGACACCTTCGGGTCGCCCGTGGTGACCCACGCCTGGCCGTACCGCGCCGCCAGCCGCAGCCCGCGCGGCCCGGTGGCCGCCACCGCGAACGGCAGCCGCGGCCGCTGCACGCACCCGGGGACGTTGCGGACCTCGTGCGCGCTGTAGTGCTCGCCCTCGTAGGTGACCGCGTCCTCGGTGAGCAGCCGGTCCAGCAGGGCGACGAACTCGGCGAAGTGATCGGCGCGTTCGCGCGGGGTCCACGGCTCCTCGCCGGCTCCCAGCAGGGCGTAAGCATCGAAGCCGTTGCCGCCCGCGCCGATGCCGAGCGTGATCCGGCCGTCGCTGATGTCGTCCAGCGAGATCAGCTCCTTGGCGAGGGTGACCGGGTGCCGGAAGTTGGGAGAGGTCACGAGGGTGCCCAGCCGCATACGGGAGGTCGCGGCGGCGGCCGCGGTCAGCGTGGGCACCGCACCGAACCACGGCCCGTCCCGGAAGGGCACCCGCCAGGAGAGATGGTCGTAGGTGTACGCGGCGTGGAAGCCCAGCTCCTCGGCGCGCTGCCACACCTCCCGCCCGCCTTCGGACCAGCGGCGGACAGGCAGGATCACGGTGCTCAGTCGCATGTCACCGAGCCTACGGTGGACACGGACCGAGAGCGCGTAAAGCTCATGCGGGCAACCCAACGCACGCCTGTGCGCGCATATGCGGGAAGATGGCCTGGTGACTGATGGCCCTGTGACAGACGATCCCGCCTCCGAGCCACCGCTGCCCGGCCGCCGCACCCGGCTGATCGCCACGGACCTCGACGGCACCCTGCTGCACGACGACAAGACCGTCTCGGACCGTACGATCGCCGCGCTCGCCGCCGCCGAGGAGGCCGGCATCGAGGTCTTCTTCGTCACCGGCCGGCCGGCCCGCTGGATGGACGTGGTCAGCGACCATGTGCACGGACACGGCCTGGCAATCTGCGCCAACGGCGCCGCCGTCGTCGACCTGCACCGCGGCCGCCGCATCGTCGAGGTCCGCGCGCTGGAGCGGAGCGCGGCGCTCGGCGTCGTGGAGGCGCTGCGCGCCGCGGCACCGGGTACCTCGTTCGCCGTCGAGCGCACCGGCGGCATCCACTACGAGCCGCAGTACCCGCCGTTCCACCTCGACCCGGGCGCGCTGATCGCGCCCGTCGAGAAGCTGCTGGACGACGGGTTCGAGAAGGCGGGCGAGCCCGTCCTGAAGGTCCTCGCGCACCACTCCGAGCTGGACCCGGACGCCTTCCTCGCGCTGGCCCGCGAGGCCGCCGGGCACCTCGCGTCGTTCACCCGGTCCAGCCCCACCGCGCTGCTGGAGATCAGCGGCGCGGGCGTCAGCAAGGCCGGCACGCTCGCCCGCTGCTGCGCCGAACGCGGCATCGCGCCGCACGAGGTGGTCGCGTTCGGCGACATGCCGAACGACCTCGAAATGCTGACCTGGGCGGGGACGTCGTACGCCATGGCCAACGCGCATCCGGACGTACTGGCTGCGACCACCCACCGCACAGCAGCCAACAACAACGACGGCGTCGCTCTCGTCATCGAACGTTTGATCGACAAACTGTTGAAGGAACGATCCGGCGGCTGACCCACCGGTGCTGCCGGGCCGCACAGCTGTACTACCGCCCCGGCAGCACCCCGCACCCGTACCGCCGGCCGGTCAGCGCGTCACATTCGTACGCCGCGTCCGCGCAGCCAGTGGAGCGGCTCGATCGCCTCGTCGGTATCGGGCCCGCGCCGCACCTCGAAGTGCAGATGCGGCCCGGTGGAGTTCCCGGTGTTCCCGGACAGCGCGATCGGCTGCCCGGCGCGTACCCGCTGCCCCGGGCGCACCAGTACCGCCGAGAGGTGCGCGTACTGCGTGTACGTGCGCCCGCCGTGCCGCACCACCACGCTGATCCCGAACGGGCCCCCGCACTCCACCGCCGTCACCCGGCCGCGGCCCACCGACCGTACGGGCGTGCCGACCGGCACCGCGAAGTCCTGCCCCGTGTGGCGGTGCGACCAGTGCGCACCGGCGCCGCCGTACGAGGCCGACAGCGCGTACCCCGTCACCGGCCGGATCCACCCCCGCGCGGGCGCGGCAGCGGGCGCCAGGAGCCCGGCGGCCGACGCCACCCGGTCCGGCGGCCCGGCGCAGCCGCCGGACCCGGCAGCGCCCGTCACCAGCCGCCACAGCCGCCCGCGCGCCCGGTCCAGGCTGCGCC